>DATCKS010000123.1:0-12511 GCA_036562265.1 Thermodesulfobacteriota bacterium
CGACCTGCTCGCCGGAGCGAAGTACCTCGTGCGGGAGGACCGCCTGCTCGAGACCGGCTACGGCATCAACTACCGGTCGCCGTGCGACTGCTGGGCGATCGCCTTCAGGGCCATCGACCGGATCCGCCCCGACGAGACGCGTTTCGAGCTGCTCTTCACGCTCGTCGGACTCGGCAATTTCGGGACCGCGACGGGGGACACCGTCTTCAGGCGGTAGCGGCCGGCCGGCGCGGCTCCTCGGCGTTACTCGCGTTCGGACACGCAGGAGGTCGATCCCATGCCCGTGCCGCTCCTCGATCTCCGGGCCCAGTACGCCGCGATCCGCGACGAGGTGCGCGCCGCGGTCGACGCGGTGTTCGAGTCGCAGCGCTTCGTCCTCGGCCCCGAGGTGGAGGCGCTCGAGGCCGAGCTGGCCGCCTACAGCGGGGCGGCCCACGCGGTGGCGGTCTCGTCGGGGACCGACGCCCTGCTCCTCGCCCTCATGGCGCTCGACGTGGGCCCGGGCGACGAGGTGGTGACGACGCCCTTCTCCTTCTTCGCCACCGCGAGCGCCATCCACCGGGTCGGCGCCACGCCCATCTTCGCGGACATCGACCCGGCCACGTACAACGTCGACCCGGAGGCGCTCGAGGCGACGGTGCGCGACCGTCTCGGCCGGGGCGGTCGCGTGCGGGCCCTCCTGCCGGTCCACCTCTTCGGCCTGCCGGCCGACATGGCGCCGATCGAGGCGCTGGCCGCCCGTCACGGGCTGGCCGTCGTCGAGGACGCGGCGCAGGCGGTCGGGGCCGAGTACGTCGGTCCCGGCGGCCGGCGGCGGCGGGCCGGGGCGATGGGCGCGGTCGGGTGTCTCTCCTTCTTCCCGTCGAAGAACCTCGGTGGGGCAGGGGACGGCGGCCTCTGCCTGACCGGCGACGAGCGGCTCGCGGAGCGGCTGAGAGCACTGCGCGTCCACGGCAGCCGCGTCCGGTACGTCCACGAGGAGGTGGGGATCAACGGGCGCCTCGACGCCCTCCAGGCGGCGGTCCTCCGCGTGAAGCTGCGTCACCTCGAGCGCTGGCACGAGGCCCGGCGGCGCAACGCCGCCCGCTACCGCCGCCTCTTCCGCGAGGCCGGCCTCGCCGCGCCGGACGGGCCGGTGGTGCTGCCGGTCGAGGGGGAGCCCCACCGCCACGTGTACAACCAGTTCGTGATTCGCGTGCCGCGGCGTGACGAGGTGATGACCAGGCTCAGGCAGGCCGGGATCGGCTGCGAGGTCTACTACCCGGTTCCGCTCCACCGCCAACCCTGCTTCGCCCACCTCGGCTACCCCGAGGGGGCCTTCCCCGAGAGCGAGCGCGCGGCTCGCGAGGTGCTGGCCCTCCCGATCTACCCCGAGCTCACGGAGGACCAGCAGGTGGAGGTCGTGAACGCCGTCGGCCAGGCCGTGTCGTGACGGCCCCTCGCGGGCGGCGTGGCTCTTGCTTGGGGCGCGAAAGGGCGTTGTGTGGCGGGGGGTTGTGGGGTATAAGTACCGCCCGGGCGGCCCCGGAGGTCCCGTGAGGTCCCATAAGGGCTTGAAAACATGAGGAAAATCGACAAGCCGTGGGGGTACGAGCTGGTGTGGGCCGAGACCCCCCGATACGTCGGGAAGGTGCTCGCCATCAGGGCCGGCGAACGGCTGTCCCTGCAGTACCACCGGGTCAAGGACGAGTCCATCCTCGTCGCGAAGGGGCTCATGGACCTCGAGGTGGAGGAGGACGGGCGGATGGTGACGCGCCGGATGAAGCCGGGCGACACCTACCACGTCGTGCCCGGCCAGAAGCACCGCATGATCGGGGTCGAGGACACGGAAGTGATCGAGGTCTCCACGCCGGAGCTCGACGACGTGGTGCGGCTCGAGGATCGGTACGGTAGGGTCGGACGCTGATGGGCGTCGAGCGGATCGACGGCGTTCGCACCAAGGTCCTGAAGGTCATCCCGGACGAGCGCGGGCGGCTCATGGAGATCCTCAGGGCCGACGACGAGATCTTCGTCAAGTTCGGCCAGGTCTACATGACGACCGCGTACCCGGGCGTGGTGAAGGGCTGGCACTACCACAAGGTCCAGCTCGACAACTTCGCGTGCGTCAAGGGGATGATCAAGCTCGTCCTCTACGACGCGAGGGAGGGGTCCCGCACGAAGGGCGCGATCAACGAGTTCTTCATCGGCGAGCACAATCCCCTTCTCGTGCAGATCCCGGCCGGCGTGTACCACGGCTTCAAGTGCATCTCCGAGACCGAGGCGATCATCGTCAACTGTCCGACGGAGGTCTACCGGTACGCCGATCCGGACGAGTACCGCGCCGCACCGCACGGCTCGGACATCCCCTACGACTGGTCCCGGCGGGACGGCTGAGCCGCGGATGCGACTGCTCGTCACCGGCGGCGCCGGCTTCATCGGGTCGAACTTCGTCCGGCTGGCACTCGGCGAGGGGTGGGCCCGCGAGATCGTCGTCTTCGATCTCCTGACCTATGCGGGCAACCTCGAGAACCTGGCCGAGGTCGAGCGGGCGCCGGGATTCCGCTTCGTCAGGGGCGACATCGCCGACGCCGCCGCGGTCGATCGGGTGATGGCGACCGCCGGCCCCTTCGACGCCGTCGTCAACTTCGCGGCCGAGACGCACGTCGATCGCTCGATCGAGGACGCCTCCGCCTTCGTCCGGACCAACGTGATCGGCACGCAGGTGCTCCTCGACGCGGCGAGGCGCCACGGCGTCGGCCGCTTCCTGCAGGTGTCGACCGACGAGGTCTACGGAACGCTCGCGCCGGGCGACTCCCCCTTCACCGAGGCCACGCCGCTCGCCCCGAACAGCCCCTACGCGGCGAGCAAGGCCGGCGCCGATCTGCTCTGCAGGGCCGCCGCCGGGACGCACGGCCAGCACGTCGTGGTCACCCGCTGCTCGAACAACTACGGCCCCTACCAGTTCCCCGAGAAGCTCATCCCGCTCTTCGTCACCAACGCCATCGAAGGCCTCCCACTGCCGGTGTACGGCGACGGCCTGCAGATCCGCGACTGGATCCACGTCGAGGATCACTGCCGAGGCCTGTACGCGGCGCTCACGCGCGGCCGTCCCGGCGAGGTTTACAATTTCGGCGGCGACGGCGAGCGGACGAACCTGGACATCACCCGGATGATCCTCCGCCTCGTCGGCCGAGACGAGCGGCTCATCACGCACGTCCGGGATCGGAAGAACCACGACCGGCGCTATGCCATCAACTCCGCCAAGGCGCGCCGCGATCTCGGATGGGCGCCGCGGTACACGCTGGCAACCGGTCTGCCGGCCACCGTCGAGTGGTACCGGACGCACGACGCCTGGTGGCGCAAGGTGAAGAGCGGGGCGTATCGCCGGGACCACGAGCGCCTCTACCGCGACAAGTGGCTCGACGCCGGCTCCTGATCACCGGGGCCGGCGGCCTCGTCGGCCACGAGCTGGTCGACCGTCTCGCCGATCGCCCGTGGCGCGAGCGGTTCGAGGGCGTGGCCCTCTCGCGCGCCGACCTCGACGTCACGAACGCGGCCGCCGTCGGCGCCGCGCTCGAGGCGACGCGGCCGGACGTGATCGTGAACTGCGCCGCCTACACGCGCGTGGACGACGCCGAGCGGGAGGTCGAGGCGGCCGCGCGGCTCAACGCGGAGGCGCCGGGACTCCTCGCGGCCGCCTGCGCGGCACGAGGGATCGGCCTCGTTCATCTCTCGACCGACTACGTGTTCGACGGACGGAAGTCGACCCCGTACGTCGAGGACGATCCGGTCGGGCCGCTGTCGGTCTACGGCCGCACGAAGGCGGACGGCGAGCGGGCCGTGGCCTCCGCGTTCGAGGGACGGCCGGACGGCCGCTGGCTCATCGTGCGGACGCAGTGGCTCTACGGGCGCGTGGGGCCGGCCTTCGTGAAGAGCGTCCTCGCGCGCGCGCGGGCGGGCGAGCCGCTCAGGGTCGTCGACGACCAGTGGGGGGCGCCGACGTACGGGCGTGACCTCGCGGAGGGGCTGCTCGCCCTCGTGGACGCCGGCGCGCGGGGGACCGTGCACGTGGCGAACGCGGGCGCGACGACCTGGTTCGGCGTCGCACGGGCGGTTCTCGAGATCGTGGGGCTCGAGGGACGCGTCGCGCTCGAGCCGGTGTCGACGGGGGCGGTGCCTCGCCCGGCGGCCCGGCCGGCGTACGGCGTCCTGGACTGCGGCCGTTACCGTGCCCTCACCGGCCGGACCCTGCGGCCGTGGCGCGAGGCGCTCGAGGCGTTCCTCGCCACCTTACCCTGAAGGAGGACGGATGCGCGGCGTCATCCTCGCGGGCGGGCTCGGCACCCGGCTGAAGCCGCTCACCACCGTGACGAACAAGCATCTGCTGCCGGTCTACGATCGACCGATGATCTACTACCCGATCCAGTGCCTCGTGAACGCCGGCGTGCGAGACATCCTGATCGTGACCGGCGGCAGCAATGCAGGCGATTTCTTGCGGCTCCTGGGCAACGGGAAGGCGTTCGGCCTCGAGCATCTCAACTATACTTACCAGGAAGGTGAGGGCGGGATCGCTGACGCACTGCGTCTCGCGCGCTACTTTGCCGGGGGCGAACGGATCGTCGTCGTGCTCGGGGACAACGTGATCCAGGGCAACATCCGGGCCAGCGTGGAGGCCTTCCGCCGCCAGCCGCGTGGCGCCCGCATCCTCCTCAAGGAGGTGCCGGATCCGCAGCGGTTCGGGGTGCCGGTCTTCGAGGGCGACCGGATCGTGGCGGTCGAGGAGAAGCCGGCGGTGCCGAAGAGCCGCTACGCGGTGACCGGGATCTACATGTACGATCCGGACGTGTTCTCGATCATCGACACGCTCAAGCCCTCGGCGCGCGGCGAGCTGGAGATCACCGACGTGAACAACGCGTACATCCAGCGCGGGACGCTCGAGTGGGACATCCTCGAGGGCTGGTGGACCGACGCCGGCACGTTCGACTCGCTGCTCCGCGCGAACGTGCTGGTCAAGGAGACCGGGGCGAACAGGATGGAGCTGTGACCCTGCACGCCGTCATCATGGCGGGGGGCTCGGGCACGCGCTTCTGGCCCCTCAGCCGGCGCAGCCGCCCGAAGCAACTCCTCGACCTCGTGGGCGGCGCGTCGCTCATCCGCCAGACGGTCGACCGGATCCGGCCGCTCGTGCCGCCCGAGCGGATCGTCGTCGTCGCGGGGGCCGAGCACGCCGAGCGGCTGCACGCGGAGATCCCCGAGGTGCCCGAGGCCAACCTCCTGGTCGAGCCGACCGGGCGGGGGACCGCCGCGGCCATCGGGCTTGCCGCCGTGGTCGTTCGCGCCCGCGACCCGCGCGCGATCCTCGCGGTGCTGCCCTCGGACCACTACATCCGCGATCCCGAAGGCTTCCGGACGGCCATCGAGGCGGCGTGCGAGGTGGCCGCCTCGGGCGACTACCTGCTCACCCTCGGGATGAAGCCGACCGCCCCGGAGACCGGCTACGGCTACATTCGGGTCGGCGAGGAGCTCAGAACCGCGCGAGGCCTCCCGGTGCACCGGGTCGACCGATTCATCGAGAAGCCGGACCGGGCGAGAGCCGAGGCCTACCTGGCCGACGGCCACTACCTCTGGAACGGCGGGATGTTCGTCTGGCGCGTCGACACCGTGCTCGACGCGATCCGGCTCCACCTGCCGGACACCTTCGAGGGGATCGCCGAGATCGGGCTCGCGCTGAACGCCCGCGACCTGGCAGAGGCGACGCAGCGGGTCTACGCCAGGCTGCCGACCGTGTCGATCGATACGGGGGTCCTCGAGAAGGCCGGCAACGTCCTCGTCGTGCCCGCGGAGGTCGGCTGGCACGACGTCGGATCCTGGGGGAGCCTCGACGGGCTCCTGCCGCAGCGAAGCGACGGGAACGTGGGCATCGGCGAGCACGTCGCCATCGATACCCGTCGCTGCGTGGTGTACAGCCCGAAGAAGCTCGTCGCCACCGTCGGCGTCGACGACCTGGTCATCGTCGATACGGACGACGCGCTCCTCGTCTGCCGCAAGGAGCAGGCGCAGGACGTGCGCCGCGTGATCGAGGAGATCGAGCGGCGGAAGCTGGAGGGGCTGCGGTAATGGTCAAGGAGCACCAGCGGTTCTTCAGGAGCCTCTTGCTCGGTGCAGACATCGCGGTCATCGCCGCGTCGTGGGGGGCCGCGTACTGGCTGCGCTTCAAGAGCGGCCTGGCCCCGATCCCGCCGCCCACGGGGTACGACCCCGATCTCTACCTGATGCCGCTTGCCGCCATCCCGATCGTCTGGCCGGCGATCTTCCGGTGGCTCGACCTCTACCGGCCCCGCCGGTCGACCTCGTACCGGCGCGAGGCGCTCGAGCTGCTCCAGGGCTCGACGCTCGCGACGCTCGTCTTCATCACGGCCGCCTACCTCTTCTTCAAGGTGGAGCTGTCGCGGCTCGTGCTCGTCTTCTTCTGGGGAATCAGCACCGCGGCGCTGGTGGCCACGCGCATCGGCTTTCGGGAGGTGCTCCGGATCCTGCGCCGTCGCGGCCTCAACCTGCGCTACGCGCTCGTCGTGGGCGGGGGTGACGTGGCGGCCGGCCTCGTGGAGCGGATCGACCGGCATCCGGAGCTCGGTCTGCGCGTCATCGGCCTGCTCAGCCCCCGCGCCGACCTCGACCCGGTCCTGCGAGCGGTCCCGCGGCTCGGCGGATACGGCGACCTCTCCCGGATCCTCAAGGAGCGGAGGGTCGACCAGGTCCTCTTCGCGCTCCCGCTCGAGGACCAGGCGAGCCTTCCGGGCCTCCTCGCCGCGGTCGACAGCGAGATGGTCGACGTGCGGATCGTCCCCGACCTCCTGCGCTTCGCGAGCCTCCGCAGCGGGGTGGAGGACTTCGACGGCCTGCCGATCGTGAGCCTGCGGACCTCACCGCTCGTCGGGTGGAACGTCGTCCTCAAGCGAGCGCTCGACCTTGTCGTCGGCAGCCTCGCCGCACTTCTCGCCCTCCCGCTGATGGCGGTCATCGCGCTCCTCATCAAGCTCACCGACGGGGGGCCGGTGCTCTACCGCCAGGAGCGGATGGGGCTCGACGGTCGCGTCTTCCGGATGCTCAAGTTCCGGTCGATGCGCGTCGACGCCGAGGCCGAGACCGGGCCGGTCTGGGCTCGCCACGGCGATACGCGGGTGACCTGGATCGGGAGGATCCTGCGCCGGACGAGCCTCGACGAGCTGCCGCAGCTCTGGAACGTGCTCAAGGGCGAGATGAGCCTCACCGGGCCGAGGCCCGAGCGTCCGGTCCTGGTCGAGCGCTTCCGGGCCGAGCTGCCGGGCTACATGCTGCGTCACAAGATCAAGGCCGGCATGACCGGCTGGGCGCAGGTGCACGGGTGGCGCGGCGACACCTCGCTCGAGAAGCGACTCGAGCACGACCTCTACTACATCGAGCACTGGTCGCTCGCCCTCGACCTGAAGATCCTCTGGCTGACGCTGTGGCGGGGGTTCGTCAACAAGAACGCGTACTGACGTCGGGAGTGTCCGGGGGAGCCCGGACGGGGCACCGGATCGTATGGAGCCCTCGGGAGATGCGCATGAGCGACGCCGGAACAGGATGAGCGGCCAGGACCCGTCGCCCCGACCCCGCCACGCGGACCTGCTCGCAAGCCGCGTGCTCGTCCGCAACGGCGTCTGGAACGTCGTCGGCCTCAGCCTGCCGCTCGCCGTGGCGGTCGTCGCGATCCCGCCCCTCGTCTCCCACCTCGGCACCGACCGGTTCGGGCTCCTCGCCATCATCTGGACGGCCATCGGCTACTTCGGGCTCTTCGACCTCGGACTCGGGCTGGCGCTGACCAGGCTGGTCGCCGAGCGGCTCGGCCAGGGTCGGACCGAGGCGTTGCCGCGGATCGTCTGGACCGCGATCGCGCTCATGGGCGCGCTGGGGCTCACGGCGGCCGTGTCGGTGGCCGCGGCGGCGCCCTGGCTGGTTCGCGGCGTGCTCGCCGTCCCGCCGGCGCTGCAGGGCGAGGCCGAGCTGGCGCTCATGATCCTCGCGGCGACGCTCCCGTTCGTCATCCTCTCGGCCGCGTTCATCGGCGTGCTCGAGGCCCATCAGGACTTCGCCGCGATCAACACCGTGCGCATCCCCGTCGGGGCGCTCACGTTCCTCGGGCCCTTGATCGCCGTCCAGCACGCGCCGAGCCTCGTGGCCGCCACGGGCGTCCTCGCCGCCACACGGCTCCTCGCCTGCCTGGCCTACCTCGCCCAGTGCCTCCGCCGGATGCCGACCCTGCGGTCGCCGGCCTTCGACCGCACGCTCGTCCGGCCGCTCGTCGCCTTCGGCGGGTGGCTCACCGTCAGCAACCTGGTGAGCCCGTTGATGGTCCACTTCGATCGCTTCGTGATCGGCGCGCTGCTCACGATGAGCGCCGTGGCCTACTACGCGACGCCGTACGAGGTCGTCACCCGATTCCGGGTCGTGCCGGTGGCGATGGTGGCCGTGCTGTTCCCGGCCCTGGCCACGGCCTTCGCCTCGGACCGGACGCGCCTGTCGCGGCTCTTCGGCCGCGCCGCCGGCGCGCTCCTCCTCGTCATGCTCCCGCTCATGGCGCTCGTCGCGCTGTTCGCGCCCGAGGGGCTCGCGCTCTGGCTCGGCCCGGAGTTCGCGGCGAACAGCGCCGGGGTCCTGCGCTGGCTGGCGGTCGGGGTCTTCGTGAACAGCCTCGGCCGCGTGGGCCAGACGCTCGTGCAGGGCGTCGGCCGTCCGGACGTCGGCGCCAAGCTCCACCTCCTCGAGGCCATCCCGTACGCCGTGGCGTTGTGGCTGCTCATCCCCCGGTTCGGCATCCTCGGTGCGGCGGCCGCCTGGACGGGGCGCGTGGCCCTCGACACGGCGGCGCTCCTCTGGATCGGGGGGCGGCTCGTGCCGGCGCTGCGCCGCGAGACGCGCCGCGCGCTCCTGCTCACGGCGGTCGGCGCCGCGTCGATCGCGCTCTTCGCGCTCGTCCCCGACCTGGCGGTCCGGAGCGTCCTGGCCGTCGCGCTGCTCGCGGTCGTGGCCTGGCTGGGGTACCGGCAGTTGCGTGCCGTGGGCTGGCTGCCCGGCGCACGCGGCGTCGCCGAGAGCCGCGGATCATGAGAGAGGAGCCTGGTCGGGCATCGCGGGGGTACCTCGGTGACGTCCGGGGAGCGCCGGCGGGCGTGCCGCCGCCCCTGGACTGGGAGGTCTTCTCGCGGCGGACGTGCGTGGTCACGGTCACGTACGGCGATCGCGCTCACCTGCTCCGTCGCGCCATCGGCGCGGCATTCGAGGCGGGGGTGGGCAGGGCCGTCGTGGTGGACAACGGGACCGGCTCGACGAGTCGCGCGGCGATCGACCACATGCGGCACGTGTGGGGCGGTCGACTCGAGGTGGTGAGGCTCGCCGAGAACCGGGGCTCGGCCGGCGGCTTCCGGGCAGGCCTCGAGCGGGTGCGCGACCGCGCGGAGTGCGAGTTCATCTGGCTGCTCGACGACGACAACGCGCCGCGCCCCGACGCGCTCCTCAGGCTCTGGCAGGCGTACGGGACGCTCGGCGCCGATCCGAATCACGCGCTCCTCAGCCTCAGGCCGGACCGCAAGGAGTACCTGCTGGCGGCCACGCGCGGGGTTCCGGTCACGATCGTGCCCAACGCCTTCCTCGGCTTCCATCTGAAGGACGTGCCGGCCAAGGTCCGGCGGCGTCTGCGGCCGGACCGGTCGGGCGGGGGGCCGATCCGCTTTCCCCTGGTCTCCGTGGGCTACGCGCCGTACGGCGGGTTCTTCTTCCACCGGAGCTGGCTCGACCGGGTCGGGCTCCCCGACGAGCGCCTGTACCTCTACGGCGACGACCACGACTTCTCGCTGCGCTTCGTGCGGGCGGGCGGCACGATCTACCTCTGTGCCGTGAGCGAGGTGGTGGACCTCGAGCCCTCGTGGCACCACGAGCCGTCGGCGTCGCGACCCTGGGTGTCCCCGGCGGCGGACGATCGGCGCGTCTACTACGCGGTGCGCAACCGCGCGCGGCTCGAGCGGGGCTTCGTCACCTCGAGCCTCGCGTACTGGGCAAACGTCTGCGCCTATCTCGGCGGGCTCGCCGTAGCGGGGCTCTTTGGCGATCGCCGGCCGCGCGAGCTCGCCCGGCGCATGCGCCTCCTCGTGCGCGCGATCCGGGACGGCAGGGGCGATCACCCTGGAGGAGCGGTCCACGAAGGTCCTGCTGTGTAACACGCTCTATCATCCGAACGCGGTCGGTGGGGCCGAGCGGTCGGTGCAGCTGCTCGCCGAGTCCCTCGCCGAGCGTGGTCACGAGGTCGTCGTCGTCACGCTCGGCCGCGGGCGTGCGCCGCGAACGGACGACGTCCGTGGCGTGCGAGTCCACTACCTCCCCGTCCGGAACCTCTACTGGCCCTTCGCGGAGCCGACGCCGGGTGTCCTCCGCAAGGCGCTCTGGCACGCGCTGGACAGCCACAACCCGCTGATGGCCGCCGCGGTCGGCGCGATCCTCGACGAGGAGCGGCCGGACGTGGTCCACACCCACACCATCGCCGGCTTCTCCGTCGCCGTGTGGCGGGCGGTCAAGCGGCGCGGCCTGCCGCTCGTCCACACGCTGCGCGACCTGTACCTCCTCTGCCCGCGCACGACGATGTTCAGGAACGGGCGCGACTGCGAGACGCCGTGCCTGTCGTGCCGCGCCTGCGCCTGGCCGCGCCGGCGGCTCACGACGCAGGTGGACGTCGTCACGGGCGTGAGCCGCTTCATCGTGGAGCGTCACCGGCGTCACGGCTACTTCGCCGGCGTCCTTTGGGCGGTGGTTTACAACGCCTGTCCCCCTCCGGCCGCGGCGCCGGGGGCGCGCGCCGGCGAGCGCCCCGGCCCGCTGCGGATCGGCTACCTGGGACGGCTCCATCCGGCCAAAGGGGTCGATCGGCTCGTGCAGGCCTTCCGCTCGATCGAACCGGGGGCGGCGGAACTCTGGATCGCGGGCACGGGACGGCCCGGGGACGAGGCGCTCCTCCGAACCCTCGTTCAGGATCGCGCCGACGTGCGCTGGCTCGGGTTCACCAGGCCCGAGGCGCTCCTCTCCGCCGTCGACCTCCTCGTGGTGCCGTCGTTGTGGCACGACACGGCGCCGAGGGTCGTGCTCGAGGCCTTTGCCCACGGCGTCCCGGTCGTCGGATCCACCCGGGGCGGGATCCCGGAACTCGTGGTCGAGGGGACCGGCTGGCTCTTCGATCCGGACGACCCGGGTGCGCTCGCGGCGGTGCTCCACCGGTGCATCGAGGAGCGCGACCGGCTGGCGGCCGTCGGCGAGGCGGCGCGGGCGCACGCGGCGCGGTTCACCCCGGAGGCGGTCACGACAGCTTATCTGGAGGTCTACGGGAGAGCGCTCGAGGCGAGGCGAGGGTAGGCAAGCGCTGCTCACCGAGCATGGAGTCCTCGGACGGCGTGCGGATTGCAATGAACCGGCGACCGGGACCGATCACGCAGGGCCGCGCGCCGGCAGCGCAAAGCCGTTCGTCGAGGCGGAGCGAGGGGAACGGCGAGCGGCGTGAGGTCGGTCACCCCGGGAAAGGCCGCGCCTCATGCTGGTCGTCGTTTTCCTCTTCTTGCTGTCCGAGGTGCTGGGCGGGGCGCTCCGCTACGGCTTCGCCCGGGTCGGGCTGATCCCGCTCGTCTATCTGCCCAAGGCGCTCCTCGGGACCGCCCTCGCCGTGCGGCTGGCCCTCGACCTCGCCAGGGGCCGGACGAGCGCGGCGTACCTCGCGGCGCTCGCCCTGCTGGCGCTGGGGGTGGCGCACGGCTATCTCGCGCTCGGCCATCCGGCGCAGCCCGCGTTCGGTCTCTGGGTCCTGATCCCCTTCCTCGCCGGCATCGTCGCCCTGCCCGCACTGGCGAGCGCCGGGGCTCGAGTGGTCCCCTGCGCCGCCGTCCTCTGGGCGATCGCCGCCGCCGGCGTCCTCCTCAACGCCGTCCACGAGTGGCCCTGGATGGGCTTCGTCTACCGGGTCGTGGGGACGGAGATCGAGGGATCCCGCCTGTGGCAGACCGGCGGCTTCGTCCGGCTGGCCGGCTTCAGCCGGGCGTCGTTCGACGCGGCGACACAGATCCTGCTCCTGGCCACGGTCGTGATGGTCTGGGCGCGCGGCCCGTGGCGCCTGGCGGTCTGGCTCCTCTCCGGTGTGGCCATCGCACTGACGACGGCCAAGATGTCCTTCGGCGTGTACCTCGTGCTGTCGCTCTTCTGGCTGACCCACCGGTTGGGGACGCGAGAGCTCTGGCGGCTCGTACCGGTCGGGGCGGCCGCGATCGCCGTGGCCCTGCCGTTCAGCACGCTCCTGGTCGAGTACGACTTCTCGTCGGCCCGGAAGAACCCGATGGGGCGCCTCCTCTTCGCGTCCATCGGCGACCGCGTGGAGCGGATGTGGCCAGACACCCTCGAGACGATCGTGACGTACGGCAACTGGCTCTTCGGTCGCGGCGTCGGCGGGATCGGCATGGGCCAGCAGCACTTCGAGCCGAGC
>DATCKS010000133.1:0-3748 GCA_036562265.1 Thermodesulfobacteriota bacterium
AGCTCCGGGTGGCGGCCAACCGCGGCGTCGTCGATCACGATCTTCGCGTCGAGCGCGACCACCCCGCCCCCCGGCTCGAGCGCGAGCGGGTTCACCTCGACGAGGTCGGCATCGGTCGACCGGTAGACCGCGTAGAGCGTCGAGAGGAGCCTAGCCACGCCGGCGGCCGCGGGCCCGAGGCCGGCACCGCCGATCGCCGCCTCGGCGTCCGCGACCTCGAGCGGACGCCGGATGTCGAGGGGGCGCTGGATCACCGCGTCGGGCCGGACGGCGAAGGTCTCCTCGATGTCCACACCGCCCTCGGTCGAGAAGAGCAGCACCGGCGAGCGGCGCGCCGCGTCGGTCACGACGGCGGCGTAGAGTTCGTGCGCGATGCCGACCCGCGCCTCCACGCGCAGCGCCTCCACGCGGACGCCGGAGACCTCGGACCCGAGGAGCGCCTCGGCCGCGGCCCTCGCCTCCTCGGGCGTCGCCGCGAACCGGATCCCCCTGCCCTTGCCTCGCCGCCCCGCCGGGACCTGGGCCTTGACGGCGACCGGCCGCCCGACGGCCCGGGCGGCCGCGGCCGCCTCGTCCGCGGTCGTCGCCCTCGCCCCGTCGGGGACGCGCACGCCCGCCCCGGCCAGGATCGCCTTTGCCGTCCCTTCCTCGAGGAACACGGCCTAGCTCCCGTACCGCCGGAGGTAGTCGCCCCAGAGCGCCTCGTCGGTCGGCTCCGCAAGCGGGATCGGGCGCGACACCACGGTGTAGTTGAGGAAGTGGGTGTAGGTGAGGTTCTCGTTGATGGAGTCGCCGCCCCAGATCCCGCAGGCGAGCGTCAGGGTGAACCTGAGCCCGTTGTCGAAGGCGCCGCCGTTGCCGATGCAGTGCGCCTGGTTCACGAGGACGCGGCCGACCTTGATCGCCACCGATTCGGCAAGGCGCCGGACGTGCTCGTCGTTCCGCGTGTGGATGCCGCACGAGTGCCCCTTGCCCTGGTAGTCGAGGATGCCCGCCACGGTGCGGATCGCCTCGTCGAACTCGCCGTACCGGTAGAGCGTGAGGACGACCGACAGCTTCTCGCCCGAGAAGGGGTAGGCCTTCCCGTACCCCGTCTCCTCGACCATCAGGAACGCGGCCTCCCTCGCCTCCCGGCTCGTGAGCCCGGCCAGCTCGGCGATGCGGGCCGGCGGCTTCGCCACCACCTCGCGGTTGATGGCGCCGTCCTTCCACATGACCGCCTCGAGCCGGGCTTTCTCCTCGGCGGAGCAGAGGTAGCCCCCCTGCCTGCGAAGCTCGGCCACCATCCGGTCGTAGACGCCGGCCTGGATGACGAGGGCGTTCTCGGAGGAGCAGGAGGTCGCGTAGTCGAAGGTCTTGCTCTTGCGGATCTTCACGGCTGCCGACGCGAGGTCGGCCGTCTCGTCGACGATGACCGCCGCGTTGCCCGTGCCGGCCGAGACGGCCGGCCGGCCGCTGCGGTAGGCCTGGCGGACCTTCGGCTGGCCGCCCGTGACGAGCACGAGGTCCACCTGCCGCATCAGCTCGTCCCCGAGGACGCGGGAGCGCCTCGGGTCCTTTGCCTTGAGCACCTGCACGATGTCGAGCGGCGCGCCGACCTTCGTAAGCTCCTCGTGGATCAGGCGGACCACCTCGAGACAGGTCTTCTCGCCCGAGGGGTGCGGGGAGAGGATGATGGCGTTGCGCCCCTTGAGGACGCACATGATGTTGTGGACCGGGGTTGCGGCCGGATTCGTGAGCGGGACGAACGCCCCCACGACGCCGATCGGCTTCGCGATCTTGACGAGGTCCCGCGCCGGGTCCTCCTCGACCACGCCGACCGACTTCGCCCCGGCGAGGTCGCGCATCGTCCCCTTGGTCTTGCGGCGCAGCTTCGAGATCTTGTCCTCGAGCCGGCCGAGCCGGCTCTCCTCCCAGGCGAGCCGCCCGAGCGCCTCGGCGTTCGCGTAGCCGGCCCAGGCGGCGCCGGCGACGACGGCGTCCGTGCGCGCCTGGTCGAACGTCTCGAACGCCGCCTGCGCCGCGCGCGCGCGGGCGACGAGGTCGCGGACGTACTGCCGCTCGGTCTCGTCGAGGACCGCCGCCGCCGACGCCGCCGTCTCGGTCATGCGCGGCCTACCAGTAGGTCATGGCGTCGCGGTAGATCCCCTTGAGGTCGTCCATGGTGATCTCCAGGGGCGCGTTGTCGAGGAGCCGCCGCTGCGGGAACGACCCCTCGGCCAGCGCGTCGATGTCGGCTTCCGTGTACCCCACCCCCTTGAGGCCGTTCGGCATGTGGGTCGCCTTCATGAGCCTGATGATGGTGTCGGCCAGGAGCGCCCCGGCGTCCTCGAGGTCGACGTCGGTCGTGTCGGCGCCGAGGAGCCTCGCCGCCTCGATGTGGCGCTCCGGGCAGGCCGGCGCCGTGAAGCGGAAGACGGCCGGCGCGTTCAGGATGACCGACATGCCGTGGGGGACCATCGGCTTGGCCGGGTAGTCCTTCGCCCGGAAGTCGCGCACCATGCCGGACACGGAGTACGACATGCCGTGCGGCGCGTGGCAGCCGGCGTTGCCGAAGCCGATGCCGGCCAGCGTGGCCGCGAACATCATCTGCTCGCGCGCCTCGACGTCGTTCGGGTCGTTGACCGCCCGGACGATGTACCGGCCGGTGAGCCGCATCGCCTCGGCGCAGGCGATGTCGCTGTACGGGTTGGCCCCCTGCGAGGCGGGCCGCTGCCTCGGCTGGGCCGGCCGGGCCCGCTTCGTGAAGGGGCGCGCCGTGAACGACTCGACCGAGTGGCAGAGGACGTCGAAGCCGCTGCAGGCGACGACGTTGGCCGGCATGGTCCGCGTGACGGTGGGGTCGATGAGGCCGAGGACCGGACGGATCCGCCTCGACACGATCCCCGTCTTCGCGTGCATCGACGTGAGGTCGAAGATCGCGATCGGCGTGCACTCGGAGCCGGTGCCGGAGGTGGTCGGCACGGCGATCAGCGGCTTCAGGGGGCCGGGCACCGGCTTCGCCTTGCCGATCGGCGCGTTCACGTAGTCGAGGAAGTCGGCCGGGTACGTGGCGTAGAGGTTCGCCGCCTTGGCCGTGTCGATCACCGAGCCGCCGCCGACGGCCACGTACCCGTCGAACTTCCCCTCCGCGGCGAACGCCGCCGCCTGCTTGAACGACGCGTCGGTCGGCTCGACCGTGACCTGGTCGTAGAGGATCACCTCGATGCCGGCCCGGGCAAGCGCCTCCTGCACGGTGGCGACGTGCTCGGTCCTCGCCAGGTTCGCGTCGGTGAGGAGCATGACGCGCGTCATGCCGTGCACCTGCGCGTCGTCGCCGATCTCGCGGAGCACGCCCGGGCCGTACTTGACCGCGTTCGTGTCGACGGTGAAGGCGGTGTCGCCCCCCTCCGCGAATGCGTAGTACCCGAATCCACAGGCCATGGTGAGGACCTCCGTCCGCGAGGCCGGGCTCGGGCCCGACCCCGCCTACTGCCTGTACCTGGGGAGGTACCGGACCGGCTTCTTGAGGGCGTCGCGGCGGAACGGATCGGCCAGCTCCTCGCCGTCCACCATGATGTCGAGGACCGTCGGCCGGCCCGACCGAAGCGCCGCGGACACGGCGTCGCGCACCTCGCCCGGGTGCTCGATCCGGTGCCCGTCGGCCCCCATCGCCCGCGCCACCGCCGCGAAGTCGGGGTTCTTCAGGTTGGTCCCGATGAAGCGGTTGTCGTAGTAGTCGATCTGGTTCTTCTTCTCGGCGCCCCAC
>DATCKS010000136.1:0-12116 GCA_036562265.1 Thermodesulfobacteriota bacterium
CCTCAGGTCCCTGGATCACGCGCCCCGGGTCGCCATGGCCGCCGGCGGCGACGCCCAGGTCGTCTGGAACGACACCGAGGGCGGAGACCACGCCGCGGCGAGGCGCCACGCGGGGGGGCAGTGGGAGGAGGTGGTCGAACTTGCCACCCAGCAGATGATCGCCCCGCACCTCGTGATGAACCGGCGGGGCGACGCGGCGCTCGGGTCCTTCCGCTTCGGAGGCATCTACGTCCAGCGCGCCCGCGCCGCCGGCCTGTGGGGCGCGCCGGAGGAGATGCGCTGGGGCGATGTCGCATTCAGCGGCGTCCGGACGCCGCAGGTCGCCATCGACGAGACGGGCGACGTCATGGCGCTCTGGCTGCAGGACGCGCCCACGATCGTCAGCCTGCTGGCCCGGCGCTACGACGCGGCCAGCGGACACTGGGAGACCGCGGCGGTGCTCGTGGACGACGCCGACGTCTACCTCCTCCGGCTCGCCGGCAACGCCTCGGGCGCCGCCGTAGCGGTCTGGCTGCAGTGGGACGGCTCGGGCTACTCCCTGAAGTCGAGGCGGTACGACCCGGGCTCGGGGCAGTGGACCGCGGTCGAGACGCTCAACACGGAGGGGGTGCTCCACGTCGCCCCGTTCTTCGCCCCCGACGTGGCGATGGACGGCCGCGGCAACGCGATCGCCCTCTGGATTCAGGACGACACCACCGAGTGGACCGTGCGGGCGCGGCGCTACGACGCGGCGGCCGGCCAGTGGGGATCGCCCGAGGTCCTCGGCGCCCAAACGGCGGGCGCTCTCTTCCTGCCGCAGCTCGCGATGAACCGCGAAGGCGAGGCGGTGGCCATCTGGCTCGAGGACGAGGGTGTGGCGGATGCACTGACCCTCGTCGCCAGGCGGTACCAGTAACGGTACCGGTAGCGGCGGCGGCCCCCGGTCGTTCGGGGCCGCTCGCTACCGCCAGTCGGCGACGGCGCCGGGCCCGAGCACGACCGGATTCGACCCGTCGAGGTCGATGACGACGACTTCGGGGTCGGCGCCGCTCTCCGTCGCGGCTCGCGTGAAGGCGACGCGGCGGCCGTCGGGGCTCACGACCGGGCCGAACTCCCAGGTGGCCTCGCGCGTGAGCGGCTCGAGCGAGGCGGCGTCGGCGTCCATCCGGTAGAGGTTGCCGTTCGGCGGCTCGTCGTCGTAGTCGCGGGCCGCGTAGACGACGACGGCGCCGTCCGGGGTGAAGGTCTTCGCGCCCGCCGACTGGTCGCCCCCGAAGGGGACCGAGGTGCCGACGAGCTGGCCCTCGAGGTCGAACAGCCAGACCCCTTCCTCGCCGAGGTGCGACACGGCCACGCGGTCGCCGCGGGGGCCGAAGACCGGGTCGGTGCACGCGCCGCAGCCGGTGAGGGGCCGCGACTCTCCCCCCGTCGTCGGGACGAGGTGCACCTGCCCGTCGCGCGCCGACGCGAAGGCGACGAGACGGCCGTCGGGGCTGAAGGCGGGGTCGGTGTCGGCGTCCGGATGGTTCGTCAGGTTGCGGAGCCCCGAGCCGTCGACGCCGACGAGGTAGACCTCCTCGTTGCCGTCCCGGTCGGAGACGAAGGCGACCGTAAGACCGTCCGGCCCGAAGACCGGGTCGCGATCGTCCGCCGCGTGCCGAGAGAGGTTCACCTCGCCGCCGCCGTCGGCGTCGATCACGAAGACGTCGCCGGCCCGGACGAAGGCCACCATGCGGCCGTCCGGGCTGAAGACCGGGTCCGACTCCGGCTCCGGCGTGTCGGTGAGGCGGGCGAGCCCGGTGCCGTCCGGGGCGATCGTGTAGAGGTCGCCGTCGCGGACGAGGAGGAGGCGCTCGGCGGCAGGCGCCGGCGCCTCGCTCGCAACGGCTCGGGACGAGGCCGATCCACAGCCCTGGAGGAGGAGAGCGAGAGCGAGGACACATGGAATGGGCTTGGTCATACCCCGAGCGAGTTGCATCCGGTGGGCCGGCGCGCCGTGAGACGGCGCGCCTCGACGCGCGAGGGACGGAGGGCCTGCCTGCCGCCGGCCGGGTGGACGGCGTTACACTTGCGCCATGTCGTCGCTCCAACCCCTCTTCGAGGTCCCCACGATCGGACGGGTCGCGCGCGTGATGTGGCTCGTCCTGCGGCTGCGCTGCCCGGCCTGCGGACTCGGCCGGCTCTCGGACGGCCCCTTCCGCATGCGGGCGCGCTGCAGCGCCTGCCACGTCGCGTTCGAGCGGCTGCCGGGTGAGTTCACGGGCGGCATGGGCCTCAACTCCCTCGCCACCTGCGCCGGCATCGCCGCGCTCAGCATCTGGGTCGGTGTCGCCCGGGTGCCGTACGGCCTCTGGCTGGTCGCGCTCTTCGCCGTGATCTTCCCGATCGCCTTCTACCGCCACTCGCGGGCGATCTGGATCGGCATCATCCACGTCGCCGGCTTCGTCCACCGCGACGAGGGGGCCGACCCCGAGCCGGTCGTCCGGCCGTGGCCGGAGGAGCGGCCGGGACACGGCGCCTGAGACTACCCGGCCGCAAACCGCGCGCCTGGCCACCCGGCGCGCGCCGCCCGGCGGGGCCCGGACCGGGGGGCGGGCGCTCGCGTCGCCGTGGACGGTGTTCTACGATGGCGGCCGATGCGTGCCGTCGATCACCTGTCCAGACAGCAACCGGTAGTCGTCCTCGCGCTCTCCCTCGGGCTGGTGTTCCTCCTCGGCGTCGTCGACCACCTGGCCGGCCCCGAGATCGGCTTCTCGACCTTCCACCTCCTCCCCATCGCGCTTGCCGCGTGGTGCGTCGGCCGGGAGGCGGCGCTCGGCGTCTCGCTCGCGAGCGTCGTCGCCCTGGCGGCGGTCGAGCAGATGTCGCCGCGTTCCGCAGGCCACCCGGCCGTCGCCGTCTGGAACGCCGCGCTCCACTTCGGCGTCTTCGTCGTGGTGGGGGCCTCGCTCGCCGCCCTCCGGCGCGCGGCGGAGCGCGAGCGCCGGCTCGCGCGCACCGACCCCCTCACCGGACTGGCCGACGCCCGCGCGTTCGCCGAGGCGGCCGAGAGGGAGCTTGCGCGGGCCAGGCGATACGGAGGGGTGTTCACGATCGCGTCGCTCGACCTCGACGACTTCAAGGCCGTCAACGACCGTCTCGGGCACGCCGCCGGCGACGTCGTGCTGCGGACCGTGGCCGATGCCATCCGGGCCAACGTGCGGGCGGTCGATACGGTGGCGCGCACGGGAGGCGACCAGTTCGCGCTCCTCTTGCCCGAGACCGGGCGCGACCCGGCCGGCATCGTGCTCCGGAAGGTCGTCGGCGCGCTCACGGCCGTCACCGCGAAGAACGGCTGGCCGGTCACGGCGAGCGTCGGCGCGGTAAGCTGCTCGAGCCCTACCTCGTCCGTCGAGGAGATCCTCAAGGTCGCCGACGACCACCTCCACGCCGTCAAGCGGGGCGGCAAGAGCGGCATCCGGCAGGTGGTCCTGGGGTAGGGGGGAGAGGTCGCCCGGTTCCGGGTCGGCTTCCTGCAGCGGCCGCGCGGGCCGGCAACCCCCGCAGGCGGGCGCCGGCCCTCGTCCGCGCGTCGCTCCGTGGAGGTCCGGATGACCGACTACGAGAAGCTCGGCCTCTTCTACCTCGGCCGTCCCTTCGACGTGGAGCGCGGGGCGCCGGGGGAGGGGTTGGTCCTCTACGACTCGCGCGACCTCGTCACCCACGCCCTCTGCGTCGGCATGACCGGCAGCGGGAAGACCGGCCTTTGCATCGCGCTCCTCGAGGAGGCGGCGCTCGACGGGATCCCCGCCCTCGTGATCGACCCGAAGGGGGACCTCGGCAACCTGCTGCTCACCTTCCCCGAGCTTCGCCCGGAGGACTTCCGGCCGTGGGTGAACGTGGACGACGCCCGCCGCAAGGGACTCGACCCGGACGCCTACGCCGCCTCGCAGGCCGAGACCTGGCGCAAGGGGCTCGCCGCGTGGGGCCAGGACGGCGCGCGGATTCGCCGCCTCAAGGAGGCGGCCGACTTCGTCATCTTCACGCCGGGGAGCACGGCCGGACGGCCGCTCTCGGTCCTCGACTCGTTCGCCGCGCCGCCGGCCGCCGTGCGGGAGGACGAGGAGCTGCTCCGCGAGCGGATCGCCTCGACGGCGACGAGCCTGCTCGCGCTCCTCGGCGTCGACGCCGATCCGGTGAGGAGCCGCGAGCACGTGCTCCTCTCGACGATCCTGGCCACGGCCTGGCGGGAGGGGCGCGACCTCGACCTCGCGGCGCTCGTCGCCCAGATCCGGACGCCGCCGATCGCGAAGCTCGGCGTGATGGACCTCGAGTCGGCGTTCCCGGCGAAGGACCGGTTCGAGCTTGCCATGGCGCTCAACACGCTCCTGGCGGCGCCCGGCTTCGCCGCGTGGCTCGAAGGGGACCCGCTCGACGTGGGACGCCTCCTCTACACGCCCGAGGGGAAACCGCGCGTCGCCATCGTGTCGATCGCGCACCTCTCCGACGCGGAGCGGATGTTCCTGGTCTCGCTCCTCCTGTCGCAGGTGGTCGCGTGGATGCGCGGGCAGGCCGGCACGACGAGCCTGCGCGCGATCCTGTACATGGACGAGATCTTCGGCTACTTCCCGCCGGTGGCGAACCCGCCGTCGAAGGGCCCCCTCCTCACCCTGCTCAAGCAGGCGCGTGCCTTCGGCCTCGGCGTCGTCCTCGCCACGCAGAACCCGGTCGACCTCGACTACAAGGGGCTCGCCAACTGCGGCACGTGGTTCATCGGGCGGCTGCAGACCGAGCGCGACAGGGCGCGCGTGCTCGACGGGCTCGAGGGGGCGGCGCCGGCCGGCTTCGACCGCGCCCGCCTCGAGCGGACGCTCTCGTCGCTTCGGTCTCGCGTCTTCTACCTGCACAACGTCCACGACGACGAGCCGACGGTCTTCGAGACCCGCTGGGTGATGTCGTACCTGCGAGGTCCGCTCGCCCGTCCCGAGATCCGCCGGCTCATGGAGGGGCGGCGCGAGACGCGGCCGGCGGCGACCGGCGCCGCGGCGGCGGCTCCACCCGTGCCGTCCCGCGACGGCGTGCGGCCGGTGCTCCCGCCCGAGATCGCGCAGTTCTTCGCCCCGGTCCGGGGCGCACGGACGCCGGAGACGGCGGTGACCTACCGCCCGGTGCTGCTCGGCACGGCGCGCGTGCGCTTCGTCGACGCCGGCGCCGGGGTCGACGTGACCAGGCCGGTCGTCTACGCGGCGCCGCTCGGCGAGGGCGCCCTGGCGAGCGACTGGGAGCGGGCCGAGCCGCTCGACGTGGCCGAGGAGGACCTTGCACCGGCGCCCGAGTCGCCGGCGCTCTTCGCCGAGTTGCCCGCGGCCGCCTCGCAGCCGAAGGCGTACGACGCCTGGCGCAAGGCGTTCGCCGCGTGGCTCCACCGCACCCAGGTGTTGCCGCTCTACCGCCACCCGGCGACCGGCATCGTCTCGAACCCCGGGGAGGCGGAGCGCGAGTTCCGCATCCGCCTGGCGCAGGAGGTCCGGGAGCGGCGCGACGCGGCCGTCGAGGCGCTCCGCAAGAAGTACGCCTCGCGGTTCGAGTCGCTCGAGGCGCGCATCCGGCGTGCCGATCAGGCCGTGGCGCGCGAGGCCGAGCAGGCTGCGCAGGAGAAGGTCCAGACGGCGATCTCCATCGGCATGACGCTCCTCGGCTCGCTCCTCGGCCGCAAGCGGATCTCGAGCGGGACGATCGGCCGCGCCGGCACGGCGGCGCGCGGCGTCGGGCGGTCGATGCGCCAGGCGGGCGACGTCCGGAGGGCGGAGGCGAACGCGGCGGCGCTCCGGCAGGACCTCGCCGAGCTGGAAGCCGAACTCGAGCGGGAGGTCCAGGCGATCGAACGCCATTTCGACCCGTCCCGCTCGCTCGAGACCGTCTCGATCAGGCCGACCCGTGCCAACATCGAGGTGCGGGCCGTGGGGCTCGGGTGGCTGCCGCAGCAACGCGGATAAATCAGCGATCCGGGGACCGGTCCGGGGCACGCCGGACTTGCAATATCATTGCCAGTCATTAGAATGTCGTTCCATAACGGTTCACCCGCGGGATGCTCCGCGCGAGGCGGGGCGCAGCGCACGTCCGGCACTCTCACGATCAGGAGAACAGGATGAGGAGGAAGACCGTTCTCGCCCTCGGGGCCAGCGTCGCCGTAGCCGCGCTGGTAGCCCTTGGCGTGGTCGCCACGACGGCGCCCGCGCAGCAGCCGATCGTGCTCAAGATGCAGAGCACCTGGCCGACGCAGGACCCCTTCCACGTCAGCTTCCAGGAGTGGGCCAAGAAGGTCGAGGAGATGTCCGGGGGACGGCTCAAGATCGACGTCCTGCCGGCCGGCGCGGTGGTTCCGGCCTTCGAGCTGATCGACGCGGTCAACCGCGGCGTCCTCGACGGCGGCCACGGCGTGCCCGCCTACTGGTTCGGCAAGAGCCGCGCCGCGAGCCTCTTCGGGACCGGCCCGTCCTTCGGCATGGACGCGGAGGACCTCCTCGGCTGGTACTACTACGGCGGCGGGGAGCAGATGTACCACGAGCTCCTGCAGAAGGAGCTTCGCCTCAACGTCGTCACCTGGCTCTACTTCCCGATGCCCACCCAGCCGCTCGGCTGGTTCCGCAACGAGGTGAAGGGGCCGCAGGACCTCCGCAACGTCAAGTTCCGCACCGTCGGGCTCTCGGCCGACCTGTTCAAGGAGCTCGGCGCGTCGGTCGTGATCCTGCCGGGCGGTGAGATCGTGCCCTCGCTCGAGCGCGGCGTCATCGACGCGGCCGAGTTCAACAACCCGACGGCGGACCTTCTCCTCGGCTTCGCCGACGTGCGGAAGGTCTACATGACCACGAGCTACCATCAGCCGGTCGAGTGCCTCGAGCTCTTGATGAACAAGACCAAGTACGATTCGCTCCCGAAGGACCTGCAGGCCATCATCCGCTACGCGGCCCTGGCCGAGTCGCAGGACTACTCGCTTCGCGCGCTCGATCGGTACAGCAAGGACCTCGAGGCGATCAAGCAGCGAGGGGTGAGGGTCGTTCGCACGCCGGACAGCGTCCTCCAGGCGCAGCTCAAGGCGTGGGACGCCATCATCGAGCGGGAGTCGAAGAACCCCACCTTCAAGAAGATCCTCGACTCGCAGCGCGCGTGGGCGAGGCGGGTCGTGCCGTACCGCCAGGCGGTCGAAGTGGACAACACGATGGCGGTGAACCACTACTTCGGAGGCGGCAACTAGGCCGCGTCACCAGTCCGTTCGTCGACGTCAGGGCGCTCCCGCGTTCCATCGGGGCGCCCTGACGCGTGTTTGGGCGGCGTAGCGGCCTGGACCCGATCCTCTCGGTAAGGAGCATCCACGCGTGGAAGCCTACGTCAGGTTCGCCGACCGCGTCACGGGGGCGGTAGGCAAGACCTTCGCCTGGCTCATCGTCCCCCTCACGCTCTCCCTCGGATACGAGGTGATCGTCCGGTACGTCTTCGGGGCTCCGACCACCTGGGCGTTCGACGCCAGCTACATGCAATACGGCACCCTCTTCATGCTGGCGGCGCCCTGGGCGCTCGGCACCGGCGGCCACGTTCGCGGCGACATCTTCTATCGCCTCTGGCCCGTGAGGGTCCAGGCGACGCTCGATCTCGTCCTGTACGTCCTCATCTTCATCCCACCCGTGCTGGCCATGCTCGTGCTCGGGTGGGACTACGCGTACTACTCCTTCACCATCGGCGAGCGGTCGGCCATGAGCCCCGGCGGCCCCATCATCTGGCCGCTCAAGATGGTCATCCCGGTGACGGCGCTCCTGCTGCTCATCCAGGGGGTGGCGCAGATCATCCGCTGCGTCTGGGCGATCAAACGGGGGAGCTGGGGCGAATGACGACGTACCTCTTCGGGATGGACCAGGCGACCCTGGGCGTCATCCAGCTCTGCGTCCTGGTCGCCGGCATCTTCCTCGGCTTCCCGACGGCGTTCGTCCTGCTCGCCCTCGGGTTCTTCTTCGGCTACGTCGGCTTCGGGCCGCTCGTCGAGGACCTGCTCGTCAGCCGGACCTTCGCCGTCATGACGAACGACGTGCTCATCGCCGTGCCCCTCTTCATCTTCATGGGGTACGTGCTCGAGCGCTCGGGCGTCCTCGACCGCCTCTTCACGGCGCTGCGGGTCGCGATGGGGCCGATCCGCGGGTCGCTCGCCCTGGCGACCCTCGCCACGTGCACCATCTTCGCCACGGCCACCGGCATCATCGGCGCGTCGGTGACGCTCATGGGGCTCCTCGCCATGCCGACGATGCTGCGGGCGGGGTACGACAAGCGGCTGGCGGCCGGCGTGATCACGGCGGGAGGCTGCCTCGGCATCCTCATCCCGCCCTCCGTCCTCCTGATCCTCTACGGCGCCACGGCCGGCGTCTCCACCGCGCAGCTCTACGCGGCGGCGTTCCTGCCGGGGGTCCTCCTGTCGACGCTCTACTTCGGCTACGTCGGCACCCGCTGCTTCCTGCGGCCGGAGCTCGGACCGCCGCTCCCCAAGTCCGAGCGGAACTTCCCGCCGCTCAAGATCGTCGGGATGGTCGTCGTGTCGGTCCTCCCGATCACGATCCTCATCCTGGCCGTGCTCGGGACGATCGTCTTCGGCCTCGCCGCGCCGACCGAGGCGTCGGCCATGGGGGCCATCGGCGGCATCCTGCTCACGATCGCCTACCGGCGATTCAAGTGGGAGACGTTCAAGAACGCCGTCCTGCAGACCGCGCAGACCTCGACGATGGTGCTCTTCCTCCTCGTCGGGTCGAGCCTCTTCTCGGCCGTCTTCGCGAGGCTCGGCGGCGCGAGGGTCATCGGGGACTTCCTGCTCGGCCTCGGCCTCACGCCGGAGGGGTTCATCTGGCTGACGATGTTCATCATCTTCCTGCTCGGGTGGCCGCTC
The DNA here is from genome assembly GCA_036562265.1 of Thermodesulfobacteriota bacterium. Taxonomy (GTDB): domain Bacteria; phylum DASVDK01; class DASVDK01; order DASVDK01; family DASVDK01; genus DASVDK01. The sequence goes on from DATCKS010000136.1 coordinate 8,885, forward strand.
GAGTGGACGGAGATCATCGTCATCTTCATCCCGCTCTTCATCCCGCTGCTCGACCACTTCGGGATCGATCCGGTCTGGTACGGGATCCTCGTCGCCCTGAACCTCCAGACGGCGTTCCTCTCGCCGCCGGTGGCGATGGCGGCCTTCTACCTCAAGGGCGTGTCGCCCCCGGAGGTGACGCTGGCCGACATCTACTGGGGCATGATTCCCTTCATGGCCCTCCAGGTGGTCGGCCTCGTGCTGGTCTTCCTGTTCCCGGACATCGCCCTCTGGATCCCGAACGCGCTCTACCGGTAGGGGTGCGTTCGGGGCGGAGCCGCGGTGACGGAGACACCGGCGGTGCCTCTGGAGAGCGAGGGCCGGATTCACTCCGGCTCGAGCGAGTGACGTACCGGGGAGGCTGCGCCGCCTGCGCGGCGCGACTCGCTGTCGTCACTGGCGAGTTGCGCCGCTTTCGCGGCGCGAGTCGCCGTGCCGGCTGATGACGTGTGAGGAGCGGGACGAAGCGGCAAAGCTACGGCGACCTCGCCAGGGACCGAGGACCGTGCGCAGGAGCCGCTATCGGCAGGGGGCCGGCGCACTGCCCGACCCTGGGCGCCGGCCCCCTCTCACGCCTCGGCGACCCGGTGAGCGACCGGGTGCGTCTGGAGCGGAGGGCCGGCTTTGCCGGCCCGGAGCGAGTGACGTACCGGGGAGGTTGTCAGGAGGGGGGCGGAGCGTCATCGGAAGACGACGCGGAGCCCCCCTCTTGACTAGAAGGCGAAGTAGAGCCCGATCCCGAAGGTTTCGATCTTCTGATCGAAGAACTGGCCGTACGGGTTGTAGCCGCGCAGGTAGGAGAGGAGGAGGCGCAGCCGCCGCGCGGACCTCGGACCCGACCACTCGAGTCCTCCCACGAGGCTGGTCGTCACCGCCCAGTCCTGCTGCTGGAACGCCTTGAAGTCGGCGCCGAAGACCGGCGCCATCCGCACCTCGCCGAGCGTCGGCCCGGAGAACGGCGAGGGGAACCCCGGCCCCCGAAGCTCCAGACCCCACTGGGCGCCGAGGAGATCGAGCGACGACGGCTCCTTGTTCACGAGCACGCTGCCGCCGCCGTAGAGGCGCCACCAGCGTCGCTCGACCGACGCGAGGGCGTCGATCGCCTCGAAGCTCAGGTTGACCCGCTGGACCCCGGGGTTGCCGAGGAGGAACTCGTCGCCGAGGTGGCTGCTCTGGTGGAAGAGGCGCAGCCGCGCCGAAACGAGTCCTCGCCGGAGCGAGACCGGGATGCCGACCAGGTAGTCGGCGTTCAGGAGGTCGGACGACGACCGGTGGAGGTGAAACTGGGCGAAGACCGCCCCGGTGAGTCCCACCTGCACGCCGTCGCACCCCGGGCGGCGCAGCCCCCAGAGCCCGAAGTACTCGCCGAACCCGACGAACCCCGCGTTGAACGTCTCACCCGTCGCCCGGCTGTGGAGCCGCTGGTACGCGGCGTAGAACTGCGGCTGCTTCGGGTCGGCAAGGAGCGGGCGGAAGATGTCGTCGTCCGGGAAGGGGGCCGGGACGAGACGGCCCTCGCCCCGCGAGGCGGGGCGATCCTCGGTCGTGAGGTAGCGGCAGTCGGCCTGCACGGCGTCGCGACCCTGGGCATCCGGGAGGGCCGGCTCCCCGGCCGCCCCGACGCGGGGGGCGAGGAGACAGGCGGCCGAAAGGAGGAGCGCCGCGGCGGCGCGGCTCATCCCTCGGCCCCGATCTCCACCGTGTAGCCGTCCGGATCCTCGAGGATCGCGAAGCGACCGCCCCAGGGCGCCTCGGCCGGCGCCAGGACGAGCCTCCCGCCGGCCTCCACGGCGGCCGCCGCCAGGGCGTCGACGTCGCGCGTGCGGAAGGTGAGGTAGACGCCCCAGCCGCGCCTTGCCGGCTCCTCCGGAATGCCCCATCGGGGCCGCTCGGCTTCCGGCAGGTCGACGTGCAGCGTGAGGGTCGCGCCGTCCCACGCGAACCGGACCTCGTGCGCCGAGACCTTCTCCGGCGCGCGGCCGGCGAGCGTCTCGTAGAAGCGGCGCGAGCGCGCGAGGTCCCGGACGAGGAGGAAGACCGACCGCAGCGCGGCGCCGCTCATGATCCCGGCTGCTCGCGGGCGCCGAGTCCCCCGCTCCACGGGGTGACGAGCCCGCTCTCGAGACCGACGAGGGCGAGCGCCCGACCGACCGTGTGGTCCACGATGTCGGCGAGGCTCGAGGGACGGGTGTAGAAGGCCGGCACGGGGGGCATGACGATCGCGCCCGCCTCGGTGGCGGCCAGCATGGCGGCGAGGTGGCCGCGGTGGAGCGGCGTCTCGCGCACGAGGAGGACGAGCCGGCGCCGCTCCTTGAGCGTCACGTCCGCCGCCCGGCCGACGAGGGTGTCGGCGAGACAGTAGGCGATCTGCGACAGCGTGTGGATGGAGCAGGGGGCCACGATCATGCCCGCCGTCGCGAACGACCCGCTGGCGATCGGCGCCCCGATGTCCTCGGGGCGGTACACGGCGTGGGCGAGCGCCCGGACGTCGCGCGGCGTTCGATCGGTCTCCTCGACGATGGTCCGCTCGCCCGCCTTGGTGACGACGAGGTGGCTCTCCACGCCCGGCAGGCCGCGGACGACCTCGAGGAGGCGGATGCCGTAGATCGCGCCGGAGGCGCCGGTGATGGCGACGACGAGTCGCACGGGAGACGCAGCGCTCATGGCGCACAAGCCTACCTCGGAAGCGTGCCGGACGGCATCCCGCCGTCGCCGGGGCAATCCGCCTGCGGCGTCGGCACGTCGCTCGCAGCCTCGGGGCGACGTGCCGATCACCACGAAGGGGGACATGCCGACATGGCCAACGAACTCGAGGGACGCAAGGTGGCGATCCTCGCAACCGACGGCGTCGAGCAGGTGGAACTCACCGAGCCGCGTGCCGCGCTCGAGCAGGCGGGCGCCGAGACGCATCTCGTCTCGCCGAAGGGGGGCTCGATCCAGGGCTTCCACCACCTCGACAAGGGCGACGCCTTTCGCGTGGACCGCACGCTCGACCAGGTCGACGCGGCCGAGTACGACGCGCTCCTGCTGCCGGGCGGCGTCGCCAACCCCGACGCGCTCAGGACGGACGAGCGCGCCGTCGCGTTCGTGCGCGCCTTCGCCGAGGCCGGCAAGCCGATCGCGGCGATCTGCCACGCCCCCTGGATGCTCGTCGAGGCGGGCGTCGTGCGGGGCCGCACGCTCACGTCGTGGC
>DATCKS010000150.1:0-3070 GCA_036562265.1 Thermodesulfobacteriota bacterium
TGGCAGCACCGCATCGGCGACGACGGGGCCGGCAACCCCGTCCACCGGATCCGATCGAGCCGGCTCGCGGTGGGGGACGACGAGTGGTCGGACGAGGAGACGGTCAAGGACGACGCGCCGGGCGAGGACGCGACGGCGCCGCGCGTCGCGCTCGATGCCGGCGGCGACGCCGTGGCCGTCTGGCTCGAGGAGTCGGGCGGGATCGTCAGCGTCTGGGGCAACGTGTACGAGTAGCGCTCGGCTTCCGCCCCTACCCGCCGTCGCGGCCCGACTGGACCGCGGCCCTCTGCGGGACCGACTCGAGCTCGGCCCGGATCCGCGGCAGGCTGTCGGGGTAGTGCTCCTGCAGGAATCGGATCAGCTTCTCGCGCACCTCGCACCGGAGGTCCCACGCGCGCGAGGCGTCGGCGGCGCTCGCCAGGGCGCGTATCTCGAGCGTCTGCGGCTTGGCGTCGGTGACCTGCAGGACCTTGACCCGGCCGTCCCAGTGCGGCGACTCGGCGAGGATCCGGTCGAGTTCCTTGCGCAGCGCGTCGAGCGGCGCGCGGTAGTCGACGTGCAGGAACACCGTGCCGAGGATCTCCGACGACGTGCGCGTCCAGTTCTGGAACGGCTTCTCGATGAAGTACGTGATCGGCAGGACGAGCCGCCGCTGGTCCCAGATGCGGACGACGACGTAGGTGAGCGTGATGTCCTCGATCCGGCCCCACTCGTTCTCGACGATGACGACGTCGTCGATGCGGATCGGCTGGGTGACGGCGATCTGCAGACCCGCGAGCAGCGTGGCGATGCTCCGCTGGGCCGCGAAGCCGACGATGATGCCGGCGATGCCGGCCGACGCCAGGATGCTCGTCCCGAGCTGCCGGACCGGCTCGAACACCATCAGCATCGACGCCAGCGTGAAGACGGCGATGACCACGAGCGCGACCTTCTTGAGCACGGTCACCTGCGTGTAGACCATCCGCGCCCTGAGGTTGTCGGCGGTGTCGATCCGGTAGCGCGTGAGGACGAGCGCCTCGGCCGCCACGACGAGCTGGTACACGAGGAAGGCGACCGTCCCGATCAGGACGAGGCTCAGGCCGTCCTGCATCACGACGCCGAGCCCCTCGGGCACCGGGAGGGCCGGCACGCCGAGGATCAGCGCCAGGAGCGGCAGGAGGATCCGTACCGCCTTGCCCGCGACGGGCACCAGCACGGCGTCCCAGGTTCCCGCGCTCTTCGCCGCGCGAGCCGAGCTGTACGCGTCGACGACCCGTCCCACGCGGGCCATGAGCCACGCCAGAATGAGGACCCGGCCGGCGCCCGCCAGCCAGCCGATCGCGGCCGCGACGCCTTCGGGGACGCCGAGACGGGCGAGGTCCTCGAGGAGCAGCGAGGCCGCCGCGTGCAACGCGGTCAGCCAGATCAGCACGGAGAGCGGCCCGACCGACGCCTCGAGGCCGCGGCCGAACCAGTGGAGCCACTCGCGGCGGGACGGCGTTGCGGCGACCGCGGCCGCCTCGTCCCGGACGACGCGACGCCGGACGAGCCGGCGCAGGACGCCGTGGCAGATCGCGGCCACGACGAGAACGGCCGCAACCGCGCCGAGGATCGAGATGCGGATGCCGAGGAACGTGTCGCCGTCGAGCCACATCGTGCAGTCTCCCTCCTCACGCGGGCAGATCGGCGATCCGCCCCCGGACGAAGCGGTTCCATCGGTGGTCTGGCTGCGGGCGAAGGGCAGGAGCCGTCGCCGTCGACGAGGATAACGTCCAAGTCCCGCCGGCGTCCACGCCGCCGCTCCCCGGGTGGGCGCGCCCCGTGGGCCGCGACCGAGCCGCGCCCCGTCTCACCCCACAGTCCGTTGACGGGGTATACAGGATGAGCCCCGTTCCCGACAGGACTCCTCGCCAGGAAGCGAACCGTGCCGCGATGGAGCAAACTCCAGAAGCGCCTCTACGACCTGATCGCACCTGGGCTGCCCTTCCAGATCCACTGCGTACCGTACCGGATGAAATCGCAGCGGGGCAGCATGGACATCCCTCGGTACTGGATCACCCTTGGCAAGGAGATCATCTGGGACTACCCCCGAGATTTCGACACGGCGGCCGTACGGGCCTCGGGCTACCCGTACGCGACCCAGATTGGCGCGATCTCGCGGCTGATCCGCACCTATACCGATTCCCCGACCGAAGGTCTCCTCGCGAAGCGGTTCGATGGCGACGAGTGGAGACTGACAGACATTCTCAAGGCCGCTGACAGGCGCTTCGGCCGAGCCGCGCTACGTTCCCTCCCGGCCTCGACCTCGAGTGAGCCTGCCAGAAAGATCCTCCTAAAGGCGGCTCGGTCCGTCCCGACTCGCACTCGCCCGGTTCCCCGGCCGCACCGGTCGCCGGCCGCGGCCAGGCGCCGCCCTCTCCCGGCACCCCGACGCTGGCGGGGCCGGTAGACCGCACCCCCACACCCCGTTGACACCTCCACGGCGGGCGTGTATATCGGGCCGGCCATGCCGTCCGGCCCCCGGATCCTGGTCATCGACGACGACCCGTACACGAGAGACCTTGCCGCCACGGCCTTGCGAGGGCGCGGCTACGAGGTGGTTGCCGCCGCCCGCTTCCAGCAAGGGCTCGAAGCCGCTCGGGCCCAGAGGCCGCATCTGCTCCTGTGCGACGTCGTTCTGCCGGACGGCAGCGGCGTCGACCTCGCCAGGGCGCTCCATCACGAGCTACCGGAGCGGGAGGTCCCGATCGTCGTCCTCATGAGCGCCTTCTCCAGGGGGCGGCTCGCCGACCAGCGGCGGATGAAGGAGGAGGCGAAGGCGGTTGCGTTCCTCACCAAGCCGCTCTCGCTGCCCGCGGTCCTGGACCTGGTGCAGCAACACCTGCCGCTCTCCCCTCCCGCGGCCGAGCCGCCGCCCGACGCCGAGACGGCGCAGCTCATGGCCCCGGCGCCGCCGCCGCAGGCGCCGGCCGAGGCGGCCGCGGTGGGGGCCTCCGCCGCGCTCGCGGCCGCGCCGGCCCCGCAGCCGGCGCGGGCGTCGGCGCCGGTGCGGGCGCCGGCCGGCGCGCCGCCGGGCTCGAGCCTCCTCGTC
>DATCKS010000193.1:0-19693 GCA_036562265.1 Thermodesulfobacteriota bacterium
ACGAGGTCTTCCTCCTCGGGGCGCACATCAGCCCCTACGCGGCGGCCTCGTACTTCAACCACGACCCGACCCGGACGCGGAAGCTCCTCCTGCACCGCAAGGAGATCCAGCGGCTCATCGGCAAGACGACCCAGAAGGGGCTCACGCTGGTGCCGCTCAGGCTCTACTGGAAGGACGGCCGCGCCAAGGTCGAGCTCGGGCTCGCCCGCGGCAAGCGGCAGTACGACAAGCGCGAGACCGCCAGGAAGCGCGAGGCGGAGCGCGAGATCGCGAAGGTCTTCAAGTCGTCGCGCCGCGGTCGCGAGGCCTGAAGACGGTTGGTGCGCCGGGCCGGCGGGTCGTTTCCCGCAACGCCTGGCGACGGATCACGAGGGGGCGACAGGGTTCGACGGGGACACGGAAGCGGAAGGTGCGCGCCGAGGTGAGGAGCCTCGTTAAACAACCTCACACAATCAAGCGCCAACGACAACGTCGAAGTCGCGCTCGCTGCCTAGTGCAGCCCGGGCGGCCTGAAAACCGCCCGGAAGTCGCCGTAACCCCCGCCTACGGGGCGACGGCGGCTCAAGACTCGTAGGCTAGCCTCCTCCCGACGCCTGGGGAGGAGGGGGCGAAACCGGACCCGGGCTGGGCCGGACGGAATCCTGTCTCGGGGAGCCCGCCGGCCGACACAGAACCGGGGCTACGCGCGTAGGACCTTCACGTGTACGGTCTTCGGACGGGGGTTCGATTCCCCCCGCCTCCACCACCTTATATCTACTGATCTGCCGATCCCACATCTGACTGATCCCACCTGGGCAAAGCGTCCGGCCGCTACCACACCTGTTGCCACTCGGGTGGCAGCGGGTCGCCGCGGACGCATCTCGAGCCGGCCAGGGGCGCGGTGTGCGGCGCTGCCGTCACCCGCTCTGGTCGTCGCCCGTGGAGCCTCCGCACCGGCGAGTCGACTCGCGAGGCGCGCAGCGCCTCTGACCGGAGCATTCGGGAGGCCGGAGCCGTTGCCGCCGGATGTCGATCGCGCCGGCCTTTCCGTTCGCGGTGCGCTTGTCAGGGCCCGGCGCGTCAACTACCATAGCGGGTCCACTTACCCATTCGCGAAGACCTCGGACTGACCGGCGTGATGTGGGGCGAGACGGACTCGACGCACCGTCCTCGAGAAGTGACGAGCCGAGCGGGGGGGGCCGGCAGGCCCCGCGCGCTCCATCGGACCGATTGCGGCCGGGAACCGGCGCGGCGGGGAGTCGAGCATGAGCCGACATCGGAGCCGATCGGGATCAATCGAGTGACCACCCGCCGCCCGTCTGCCACGAGGCCCCTTCGACCGCTCCCCGCGCTGCGGGGATGCGGGTGTTGACGCAGGCCCACTCGTTCCACGGACACCGCTCGCGGCCACCGCACGCGCCGGCCGGCTCCACGAGGCCCCGGCGATGGACATGATCGGTGCGGCCGACGGCGCGCAGACGCTCCGCCTCGAGGGCGTCGAGAAGCGGTTCGGGCCGGTCACCGCGCTCCATCCGCTCGACCTGACCGTCCCGGCCGGCCGGCTCGTCGCGCTGCTCGGCCCCTCGGGCTGCGGCAAGACGACGACGCTGCGCATCGTCGCGGGGCTCGAGCGGCCCGACGCCGGGCGCGTCTACCTGAACGACGTCGACATCACCGACGTGCCGTGCAACCGCCGCGGCCTGGGCATGGTCTTCCAGAACTACGCCCTCTTCCCGCACATGACGGTTGCCCGGAACGTCGGCTTCGGGCTGCGCATCACGGGCGCCGCCCGCGGCGAGGTCGACCGTCGCGTGCGCGAGGCCTTAGGCCTCGTCCGGCTCGCCGGGCTCGACGAGCGGCTCCCGTCGATGCTCTCGGGTGGACAGCAGCAGCGCGTGGCGCTCGCGCGCTCGCTGGTCACCCGTCCCAAGGTCCTCCTCCTCGACGAACCGCTCGGCGCGCTCGACCGGAACCTGCGCGAGCGGATGCAGTTCGAGCTGCGCCAGCTCCAGCGGTCCCTCGGCATCACCACGATCCTCGTCACGCACGACCAGGAAGAGGCGCTGACGATGAGCGACATGATCGTCGTGATGAACCAGGGCCGGATCGCGCAGGTCGGCTCGCCGGAGGAGGTCTACGACCGGCCCCGCACCCGGTTCGTCGCCGAGTTCCTGGGGGCGGCCAACGTCTTCCGGTGCGTGGCCGACGGGACGGCGCGCTCGGCGCGCCCGCTGGGGGCCGGCGGCGAGGCGCTTCCGTTCCACATCCGGCTCGGTGCCGAGGCGCCGGCGCGGCCGTCGTTCCTCGTCGCGGTGCGGCCCGAGCGCACGTGGATCGGCGAGGAGGCCCCCGGCCCCGACCGGAGCGTCCTCCGCGGCTCCCTCGTCGGGCACGTCTTCCGGGGGGGCTACCACGCCTACGAGGTCTCGGTTCCGGGACTTGCCGGGCCGGTCTACGCGCACGCGCAGCACGACGGGAGCACCGGCAGCCGCTTCCCGGTCGGCGGCGAGGTGTACCTGAGCTGGTCGCCGGAGAGCAGCATCCTTCTCGAGGACGATGCGGACTAGCGAGTGATGAGCACCGGGGAAACGCGCCGCCAGCTGGCCTACGTCGTCGGCGTCGACGTCGGCGGGACGTTCACGGACTTCGTCCTGTTCCGGCCGGACGGGGGCGGCGGGTTCACGTACTACAAGGAGCCGAGCACGCCGGACGACCCGGCGCGGGCCGTCGGCGAGGGGCTCGTGGCGACGCTCGAGCTGGCCGGCGTCCCGAGGGACGCGCCGGGCGTCGTCCTGCACGGGACGACGATCGCGCTGAACACGATCCTCCAGAACAAGGGGGCGCCGGTCGTCCTGATCACCTCCCGGGGGAACCGCGACGTCCTCGAGATCGGCCGCGCCCGCATGCCGTCGTCCTTCGACTTCACGGTCGGCAAGGAGACGCCGGTCGTGCCGCGGGACCGGGTGCTCGAGTGCGGCACCCGGATCGGACCGGACGGCGAGCCGGTTTCGGAGGCGGACGAGCGGGAGGTCGAGGCGCTCGCCGACGCGGTCCGCTCGGCCGGCGTGTCGGCAGTCGCGGTCATGCTCCTCAACTCGTACGTGCACGCAGACCCCGAGCGGGACCTCGTCCGCCGCCTCGCCGCGCGGCTCCCCGGCGTGCCGGTCGTCGCATCGGCCGACGTCTGGCCGGAGATCCGCGAGTACGAGCGGGCCCTCGTCACGGTCCTCAACGCGCAGATCACCCCGCTCATGGACGGCTACCTCGGCCGGCTCGGCGACCGGCTCGCGGCGGCCGGCATCCGGGCCACCGTGTTCGTCACCGCCTCCAACGGCGGCGTCCTCGGCCTCGCGACGGCCCGCGCGCGGCCGATCGACACGATCCTCTCCGGCCCGGCGTCCGGCGTGACCGCCGCGATCGAGATCGGCCGCGCCGCCGGCGTGACCCGGCTGATCACCTTCGACATGGGCGGGACGAGCGCCGACATCTCCGTCGTGCGGCGCGGCGAGCCGGAGCTGACGACGCAGACCATGGTCGGCGATCTCCCGGTCATCCTGCCGTCGGTCCACGTCATCTCGGTCGGCGCCGGCGGCGGGTCGATCGTCCGGGTCGACGAGCAGGGGCTCCTCAAGGTGGGGCCCGAGAGCGCCGGCGCGGCGCCGGGTCCGGCCGCCTACGGGCGGGGCGGCGACCGCCCGACGGTGACCGACTGCTACGTCGTCAACGGCTGGATCGATCCGGAGAGCTTCCTCGGGGGCCGGATGCGCCTCGACGTGGCGGCGGCCCGCCGCGCCCTCAGCGGCGTCGCGGCGCGTCTCGCTCGCGCCGACCTCGAGACTCCCGAGGCGGTGGCCGAGGCGGCGCTGCGCATCGCGACCGCGCGGATGGCCACCGGGCTTCTGCGGCACCTCGCGCAGAAGGGGGAGGACCCGCGCACCTTCACCCTGGTCCCCTTCGGCGGCGCCGGACCGACGCACGCCTCGTTCCTCGCCGAGGAGACGGGGATCCGCCGCATCCTGGTGCCGCGCGCCGCCTCCACCTTCTGCGCCCTGGGCGCGGTCCTCGCGCCGGTCAAGCGGGCCTACGCGGCGAGCCTCGGCGCGGCCCGGCGCGATCCGGCGAGCGGGGCGGCGTGGGAACTGCTCGCGCGCCTCGAGGAGGAGGCGAAGGCGTGGATCGCCGGCGAGGGCCGGATGCTGACGAGCCCGGCCTTTGCCTACGGCGCCGACATGCGCTACGCCGGCCAGGCCTTCAACGTCGAGGTGCGGATCCCGGACGACGTGCGGGCCCGGGCCCGTGCCGACGACCTCTACGAACTCTTCCACCGCGAGCACGAACGGCTCTACGGGTTCCGGGAGGAGCGGGGAAAGGTCGAGGTGATCACCGTGCGGCTCACGGTCGCCGCCGACCTCGTCCGGGTCCCCCTCGCGAGGATCGACGCCGCGAAGGGACCGGTCCGGCCCGCTGGCACCCGGTCGGTCCGCCACGGCGGAGCCTCGCGCCCCTTCGCCGTCTACCGGCGCGGCGACCTGCGCGCCGGACACCGCTTCGACGGCCCGGCGATCGTGGAGCAGGAGGACACGACGGTCGTGGTCCTGCCCGGTTGGGGCGTGACCGTCGACGACTTCGGCAACCTGGTGATGGAGCGGGGGGGCCAGGCGTGAAGCTCGATCCGGTCACGCTCGAGATCATGGCGACGAAGGTCGCCGCGGTCGCCGACGAGATGGGGTACACGCTGCAGCGGACCGGCCGGACCCTCTACGTGAAGGAGACGGCCGACTTCGGCACGGCCCTGGTCGCTCGCAACGGGAAGTTCTTCGCCTACCCGAACGCGATCGGCGTGTCGGGGTTCGTCGACCTCGACTGCCGGACGACGATCGACGCGGTCGGGGGGCTCGACGAGGGGGACGTGGTGATCACCAACCACGCCTACCTCTCCGGCGGCCTGTCGACCCATACGCCCGACGTCCACGTCATCCGGCCCGTCTACATCGACGGCCGGCTCGTCTGCTACACGTGGGCGTTCCTCCACGCCTCGGACGTCGGCGGCCGGGTGCCGAGCAGCATCTCCCCGAGCAACGGCGAGATCTTCCAGGAGGGGCTCCTCCTGCCGCCCTGCAAGCTCGTGCGGCGGGGCGAGCCGGTCGACGAGGTCTTCCGCATCGTCAGCGCCAACACCCGCACGCCGGAGGAGAACCTCGGCGACATCAAGGCGATGCTGGGCGCCCTCGCCTACGGGGAGCGGCGGGTGCGCGAGATCGTGGCGCAGCACGGGATCGACGCGTTCCTCGCCTGCCAGGACGACCTCTTCGAGTACTCGAGGATCAAGGCGCGGGAGGCGTTCCGGCGCGTCCCCGACGGGGACTACGACTTCTGGGACTACCTCGACGACGACCTGGTGACGCCGTATCCGCGCAGGATCCGCGTCCGGCTGTCGGCGCGCTCCGGGGCGCTCGTGCTCGACTTCGACGGGACCGACCCGCAGACCCTCTCCGCGTTCAACGTGCCGACCCTGGGCCGGCGACACCCGTGGCTCACGCTCAGGCTCGTCTCGCTCGCCCTCTCGCTCGACCGGACGATTCCGATCAACGCGGGGATCCTCGACAACGTCGAGGTGAGGGTTCCCGAGGGCTCGCTCCTCAACCCGCGCTTCCCGGCGGCCACCGGCGTGCGCCACGCGACCTGCATCCGCGTGTACGACGCGGTCACCGGCGCCCTCGCCCGGGCCCTTCCGGACGTCATGCCGGCCTGCAACGGCGGCGTCGTGATCCCGATCGTGTTCGCGGAGAACGATCCCGCGACCGGCCGGTCCAACGTCGTCGTGGTCGAGCCGATGATCGGCGGCATGGGGGCGCGGCGGGGCGCCGACGGCGTCGACGGCCGCGACAGCAGCATCGCCAACCTGGCCAACAACCCGCTCGAGACGATCGAGGGGAGCGCCTCGCTGCGGGTCGTCAACTACGCCGTCCGGCCGGACTCGGGCGGGGCCGGCGAGTGGCGGGGCGGCACGGGGCTCGAGATCACCTTCGAGGTCCTTGCCGACGAGGCCACGGTTCTCGGCCGCGGCATGGAGCGCTTCCGCTTCCAGCCCTGGGGCCTCGGCGGCGGGCGCCCCGGCTCCGCGGCGCGCACGCTCCTCAACGCCGGAACGCCCGGCGAGCGGGAACTCGGGAAGATCGACGCGGTCCGCGTGCGGCGCGGCGACCGCATCACCGTCCTCACGCCCGGGGCGGGCGGCTTCGGCGACCCGTACGCGAGGCCGCCGGAGCGGGTGGCCGAGGACGTCCGCAAGGGCTTCGTCTCGAAACGGGCCGCCGAGGAGGACTACGGCGTCGTGCTGGACGGCGACGGGCGGGTCGACGCGGCCGCGACGGCGGCCCGGCGCCGGCAGCGGGGGGCGAAGCCTTTGGCGGCGGTCTCGACCGGCCGGATGCGCGAGGCCTGGGACGAGATCTTCGCCGACGAGCTGGTGACGGCGCTGAACCGCCGGCTCTACGGGCAGCCGCCGGGTCCCGCGAACCACAGGCGCAACCAGGTCTTCGCCGAGGTCCTCGACGGCGTCGACCTCGCCGCGCTCCCCGGGATGCCGCCGGACGAGCGGGGCCGGCGGCGAAGCCGCCTGGCCCGACTGATCGAGGACACCGGCGCGTAGTCCGACGCGGCTGGCGCGCGCCTTCTAGCCACGGGAGACGAGAGATGAGCGAGCACGAGGATCGGTTGCGGCAGGAGCTTCGCGGGACGTTCGAGAACCGGGCCCTGCTCTACAAGGAGCTGCTCGACGAGCTGCGCCGGACGTTCCCGGCGCCGGAGGCGGAAGGCGCCATGCGCCGCGCGATCTACCGGCGCGGCGTGGACGCGAGCGGGCCGCTCAAGCCGTTCGCCCCGAGCGACATCGCGGGGCTGGCGCGGTACGTCTGCGCGGCGAGCGCCGACGGCGGCCGGCTGTTCAACCCGCGGGTGCTGCGCCAGGACGACCGGTCCGTCGACATCCACCTGACGACCTGTCCGCTCCAGGAGACCTGGCGGAGCCGCGGACTCGCCGAGGAGGAGATCGCCCTTCTCTGCAACGTGGCCGCCGAGTTCGACCGGGGCAAGTACGAAGGGGCGGGGTTCTCGATCCAGTGCGAGACCTGGAAGCCGGGACGCACCGGCTGCTGCCTGCTCAAGATCGCGGTCCGGAATCCGTGAACGACCAGCGCGGAAGGAGGAGTGCCATGCACGGACTGACGCGGCGGAGCCTGTTCGCCGGTGCGGCGGCGGCCGCCGGCCTCGCGACCATCCCCCTGGGCGGCAGGAGCTGGGCCCAGACGGGCCGGCTCACCGTGACGAGCTACGGCGGGACGTGGGAGAAGGCCCAGCGGGAGATCTACGCCCCGGTCTTCACGCGCGCGACCGGGTGGGCGGTGGACGTCCTCCTCGGCGGGCCGCCGCAGTGGCTCGCCCAGATCGAGGCGAACCGCTCGAACCCCCCGATCCACGTCTCCCTCATGCCGGTCGAGCTGGCCCTCGCCGGGGGAAAGAAGGGGCTCTTCGAGAAGATCAGCGCCGACAAGGTCCCGAACCTCAAGGACGTGCCGAAGGTCTTCGTCGACCTCGTCAAGGGGTGGGGCGTCTGCACGAACTACGGCGCTGCGGTCCTCGGCTACCACAGGGAGCGGATCAAGCAGCCGCCGAAGACGTACCGGGAGTTCGTCGACCGCACGGCGCGGGGGGAGTGGCGCGCGGCGCTCCCCGGGATCGGCTGGGCCTTCACCCCGACGATCCTCCTGTGGCCGCTCGCGACGGTCTACGGCGGCGGGGTGAAGAACGTGACGCCCGGCTTCGAGGCGGTCAAGCGGATGCGGCCGAACGCGGTCTTCTGGAACAGCGTGACCGAGTTCCCGCAGCTGCTCGAGACGGGCGAGGCGGACATCGGCATCTGGTACGACGGCCGGATCTGGGACGCGTACGACGCCGGGGCGAAGTGGCTCGCCCCGATCAACCCCGAGGAGGGGGCGCCGATGATTCCCGCCTCCGTCGTGAAGGTGGTCAACACGCCGGACATCGGGTGGAAGTACGTCGACGCCATGCTCGACCCGGACGCCCAGCTCAAGTTCGCCCTCCTCATCAACTACGCGGTGACCAACTCGAAGGTCGTCTACCCGCCGGAGCTGCGCGAGCGGTTCACGCCGTGGGAGCGGACCCAGCTGCCGCCGTTCGAGGAGATCGGGGAGGTCATCCCCGAGTGGGTGGACCGGTGGAACCGGGAGATCCGGGCCTAGGGCGATGGCGCAGGCCGCCCGCTCGAGGACGGGGTCGATCGCGTGGGGGCCGGCTCTGCCGGCCCTCCTCTTTCTCGTCGCGCTGTTCGTCGCGCCCCTGATCGACAACGGCCTGCGGAGCATCGCGCCGCCGGCCGGCGCGCCCTGGTACGCCTACTACGCGCGCCTGGTCTCCGACCCGTTCTACCTGTCGTCGCTCGTCGAGACCGTCGGGCTGAGCGTCCTGGTGACCGCCCTCTGCCTCGTGGCCGGCTACCCGGTGGCCTACTACCTCACCCGCTACGCCGGGCGCTGGCGCTCGCTCATCGTCTTCCTGCTGATCAGCCCGCTCCTCACGTCGATCATCATGCGCACCTTCGGCTGGCGGGCCATCTTCGCCCGGCGCGGCCTGCTCAACACCTTCCTGCTCGACGCCGGCCTCGTCGACCGCCCCATCGACCTCCTCGGCTCCCCCCTCTCGGCGGTCGTCGGGCTCGTCCACGTCCTGATCCCGTTCATGGTCCTCTCGATCGCCGCGGTGCTCGAGAAGCTCGACCCCCGCATCGAGGAGGCGGCCCACGTGCTCGGCGCCTCGCGGACCCAGGCGTTCGTGCGGGTGATCCTCCCGCTCTCGCTCGACGGCGTCGCCTCGGGGACGATCCTCGTCTTCATGCTGGCGATGGGGAGCTTCGTGACCCTCCTCTTCCTCGGCGGCGGGTCGCTCAAGACGTTCCCGCTCCTCATCTACCAGCAGTTCAACACGACCCGCGACTTCGGCATGGCCGCCGCCATGAGCAACGTCCTCATGACGATCGCCGTGGCGCTCATGTTCGTGCAGTTGCGGCTGATCCGCCGCACGGGGGTGTCATGAGCGACCGGCTGCGGCGGCTCGTCTGGCTGGCGTACGTGTGGGCGTTCTTCGTCTTCGTCTTCGCGCCGATCGCGATCGTCGTCGTCGTGGCGTTCCAGGAGCAGGGCTACGTGGCCTTCCCGATCCGGGGCTACTCGCTCCGCTGGTTCGAGAAGGTCTTCGCCTACAAGCCGTTCATCGACGGCCTCGTCACGAGCTTCGAGGTCGCCGCGCTCGCGAGCGTCGGGGCGCTCCTCCTCGGCACGCCCGCCGCTCTCGCGCTGGCGCGGCACGAGTCGCGGACGGCCGACGCCGCCGTGACCTTCCTCCTCTCGCCGCTCGCCGTCCCGCTCATCGTGGTCGGGTTCGCGATGCTCTTCTACCTCTCGAGGTTCGGTCTCGGCACGACCTTTCTCGGGCTCCTGATCGCGCACACCGTCGTCAGCATCCCGTACGTCGTCCGCACCACCATCGGCGTCTACCGCGCGATCGGCCGCGAGATCGAGGAGGCGGCCGAGGTCCTCGGCGCGACCCGCCGCCAGGTCCTCTGGTACGTCACCCTCCCGGCGATCCGTCCCGGGCTGATCGGGGGCGCCCTCCTGTCGTTCCTGATCTCGATCGACAACCTGCCGGTCTCCTACTTCTTCAGCAGCGTCGACACGGTCACCCTGCCGGTGGTGATGCTGAGCTACATGGAGAGCAGCTTCGATCCCTCGATCGCGGCCCTGAGCGTGGTTCAGCTCCTGATCGCCTTCGGCGGACTCTTGCTCGTCGACCGCGTCTACGGCATCCGGTCGCTGTCGCGGACGATCTGAGCCGGCGCGGCGCCCGGCTCACGACGCGCCGGACGATCGCGCGAAGTCGGGCATCCGGAAGCGCTTCCGGTAGGCGCCGGGCGTGAGCCCCGTCGTGCGCTTGAAGAGCCGCCGGAAGAAGGCGGGCTCCTCGTAGCCGACCTGCCAGCCGATCTCGTCGACCGGGGCCGTCGTCCGCTCGAGCCGCCGCTTGGCCTCCTCGATCCGCAGCCGCTGGACGTAGGCGATCGGGGTGAGCCCGGTCGCGCTCGTGAAGCGGCGCTTGAACGTGCTCTCGGCCAGCCGCGATCGCCGGATCATCTCCTCGACGGGGCTCGCGACCGAGAAGTGGGTGCGGAGCCACTCCTGCGCGGCGAGGATCTCGGCGTCGCCGTGGTCGGTCCGCCCCTCGAACACGAGGTAGGGGGCGAGGCCGTCCTGGTGCCACTGCAGCGCGAAGGCCCGGGCGACCGCCTGCGCCGCGGTCGCGCCGGCGTATCGGGCGATCAGGTAGAGGACGAGGTCGTGCCAGGTCATCGAGGCGCCGGAGCTCACCAGTTCCTGGCGAAGGCCGGACACCACCAGCACGCGCTCCGGATGGATCGGGACGGCCGGGTAGGTCGCCGCGAACGCCCGCGCGTAGTCGTAATGGACCGTCGCGTCCTTCCCGTCGAAGAGGCCCGTCTCGGCGAGCAGGAAGATGCCGGAGCAGGCGGAGCAGAGCACGGCCCCTCGGCGGTGCATGGCGAGGAACCACTCGACGAGCCGGGGGTAGCGGCCCCTCTGCCAGCCGTCCGGCCGGAGCAGGATCGAGGGGACGATCACGATGTCGGTCGCCGCGATCTCCTCGATGCCGCGCTGGACGTCGACCGGGATGCGGCTCGCCAGGACGAGCGGGCCGGCCGCCTCGCCGACGATCTCGACGCGGAACGGCGCGGGGCCGGACCAGGCCGCGCCGGAAGCGGCCATCGTGTCGAAGGCGTTGAGGACGTCGTAGATGCCGCCGAGCGTCGAGATCACGGCATCGGGGACGGCGACGAGGCTGACCGACAGCGGCTGGGGCCCGGAAGCCGCGGGTTCGCGGGTCATCGTCCGGCATCCCTCCTTCGTGCGGCCGACGTCGAGCGGCCTTCGCAGGCGCCGGGGCCCGCGCGCCTCGCGCCTGGAGGCGCGAGCGAGACGCCGGATCGACGCAAATGAACCGGTTTCGAGCCGTTCGGCTCTGCCCTTGCGGCGCGGCGAACGCGATCATACCTCCGACGACGGGATGATCCCGCCACGACAAGAGGAGGTATCGAGGACATGAGTGCGACAGCGGTCGGCACGCCGGCGATCGATCAACGGAAGCTCGACGCGATCCTGACCATTGCCGTGAGCGACCTGTCCGCCGGCTACGGCGGCGTCATGGTGAGCCTCGGCCACCGGCTCGGCCTCTACAAGGCGATGGCCGGCGCCGGGCCGATCACCCCCCGGGAACTCGCGGCCCGCACGGGGTGCGCCGAGCGCTACGTGCGCGAGTGGTTGAACGCCCAGGTGGCCGGCGGCTACGTCGGCTTCCATGCGGAAAGCGAGACGTACGAACTCTCCCCCGAACAGGCCATGGTCCTGGCGGACGAGGACAGCCCGGTCTTCATCCCGAACGCCTGGAACGTGCCGGCGTCCATGTGGTTCGACGAGGCGAAGGCGGCGGAGGCCTTCCGCACCGGCAAGGGGATCGCGTGGGGCGAGCACGACGGGCGGCTCTTCTGCGGCGTCGCCGCCTTCTACCGCAACGCCTATCGCGGCAGCCTCGTCAGGGAGTGGCTGCCGGCGCTCGACGGCGTGATCGAGAAGCTCGAGAGGGGGATCACGGTGGCCGACGTCGGCTGCGGGTACGGCCACTCCGCCGTCCTGATGGCGGAGGCCTTCCCGAGGTCGCGGTTCCACGGCTACGACGCGCACGAGGCGTCGATCGCCGAGGCGCGCCGCATCGCCCGGGAGGCGAGGGTGGACGACCGGGTCACCTTCGAGGCGGCGCGCGCCACGGACTATCCGGACAGGGGCTACGACCTCATCTGCTTCTTCGACTGCCTGCACGACCTCGGCGACCCGGTGGCCGCGGCGCGGCACGCGGCCGAGACGCTCGCGCCGGGCGGCACGGTGATGCTGGTCGAGCCCTTCGCCAATGACCGGGTGGAGGACAACGTCTCGCCCGTCGCGCGTCTCTACTACGCCGCGTCGACGACCCTCTGCTGCGCGCACGCGATCTCCGAGGGGGGCCACCTGGTCCTGGGCGCGCAGGCCGGGGAGGCGAGGCTCGAGCAGGTCTTCCGCAAGGCCGGGTTCACGCGCTTCCGCCGGGCGGCGACGACGCCGTTCAACCTGATCCTCGAAGCGAGGCTGTAACGGGGTCAGGCCTTTCCATTTTCCATGGGGTCAGGCCTTTCCATTTTCCACGGGGGCGCGCGCCGGGACCGATCCCGGCGTGCCCCCGGGGCGCAACCACTCGCCCGCGCCTCACCGGACCGGGAGGCGCCGGATGCCGATGCCAGCGTCGAGCTAGCGGTCGGAGCGGGTCGGGCGCGGGATCGGCTCGATCGCGGGGGGCGTCCGCGCCTCGAGCGCGCGCCGCGCCTCGGTCACGAGGTTCTGCCGGGCCCTGCGGATGTGGGCCCGCATGAGCGCCTCGGCCAGGTCGGGGTCGCGGCGCTCGATCGCGTCGACGATCTCGTGGTGCTCGGCCATCGCCTCGGCGCCGCGCGATCCGAGGCTCGCCGAGCGGAAGCGGTAGACGCGCAGGAGGGAGTAGAGGTCCTCGCAGAGCACGGCCGCGAGCCAGCGGTTGCGGCTCCCTCTGGCGATCCGCACGTGGAAGTCCATGTCGCGCGGCCCGCGGGTGAAGAGCCGCTCGAGGGCCTCGCGCTGGAGGCGCGCCTCTTCCTCCACGCAGGCGCGCAGGTCGCGGAGCTCGGCGAGCGTCATGTTCTCGGCTGCCTGCCGGCAGGTCATCCCCTCGAGCGCCTCTCTCGTCACCATGATCTGATCGAGGTCCTCGACCGAGAGGTCGACGACCGTGACCCCCGCGTACGGGGTCCGCTGGAGGAGCCGGCGCGCCTCGAGTCGCCTGATCGCTTCGCGGAGCGGGCCGCGGCTGACACCGAGCGCCGACGAGATGGCCTGCTCGGAAAGGCGGGAGCCCGGGGCGAGTTGCCCCGTGACGATCGCCTCCTCGAGCCGTCGCGCCACCTCGTCGACGAGGGCGCGCGGCTCGATGGGGTTGCCAAGGGGTGACGGCACGGTTAGGATTGTCGACAATACACACCGTTTGTCAACCGGGAGATCGATGTTTCGCCAGCCCCGCGCGTCCGTCCTGCGGCCTCTGGTCGCGGCCGGCGTCCGATACGACATCGTGAGCCTCGAAGTCGCGGAAGGCAGCTTTCCGGGCCTGTCCCGGCTACCGGTTTCCCTCAAGGTCCTCGCCGAGAACCTGCTTCGGCATGCGGACGGGGTCGTGGTCACCGACGACGATCTCAGCGCCCTGGCGGCGCGCGCGGACGGCCGCGACGACGATCACGAGGTGGCCTTTCACCCGGCGCGCGTCCTGGTGCCCGACGCGTCGGGGGTGCCGCTCGTCGCCGACCTGGCCGCCATGCGCGACGCCGCGGTGCGACTCGGCAAGGCGCCGGAGGCTGTGAGCCCGCGCGTGCCGATCGACGTCGTGATCGACCACTCGGTGGCCACCGATGTCGCGGGTCGCCCGGAGGCGCTCGAGCGGAACCTCGAGTTCGAGTACGCGCGCAACCGGGAGCGCTACGCCTTCCTCCGGTGGGCGCAGAAGAGCCTTCCGGGGGTGCGCGTCGTGCCGCCCGGCAACGGGATCGCGCACCAGGTGAACCTCGAGTTCCTCGCCACGGTCGTCACCGACGTCCCGCTCGGCGACGGCCGTCTCGCCTTCCCCGACACGCTCGTCGGGACCGACAGCCACACGACGATGATCAACGGGCTCGGCGTCTTCGGCTGGGGGGTCGGGGGGATCGAGGCCGCCTCGGCGATGCTCGGCGAGCCGATCTCGATGCTGGTGCCGCGGGTCGTCGGGTGCCGCCTCGTCGGCGCGCCGCGGCCCGGCGTCACGAGCACCGACGTCGTGCTCGCCCTCGTCGAGCGGCTGCGCGGCGTGGGGGTCGTCGGCGCCTTCGTCGAGTTCTTCGGGCCGGCGTTTGCGGCCCTCCGCCTCGAGGAGCGGGCGACGCTCGCCAACATGGCGCCGGAGTACGGCGCGACGATGGGCTTCTTCCCGATCGACGACGAGACGGTCCGCTACCTGCGCCTCACCGGCCGCGGCGACGCCCGCGCGGCGCTCGTCGAGGCCTACGCGAAGACGCAGGGCCTCTGGCACGACCCGGACATTCCGCGCGCCGGCTTCTCCGCCGTCGTGGAGTTCGACCTCTCGGCCGTGGAGCCGAGCCTCGCCGGTCCGCGGCGGCCGCAGGATCGCGTACCCCTCTCGCAGGTGCCGCGCCGGTTCCGCGAGGCCTTCGCCGACCCTGCGGCCGGCCGGACGGCGCCGGGCGGGGCCGGGCGAGAGCGGCCCGTGGCCGACGGGGACGTCGCCATCGCCGCCATCACGAGCTGCACGAACACGTCGAACCCGTCGGTGATGCTCGCGGCGGGGCTCCTCGCACGCAACGCCGTCCGCCTGGGCCTTCGGCCGCGGCCGTGGGTGCGGACCTCGCTCGCCCCAGGCTCGCGCGTCGTGAGCGACTACCTGGCGCGAGCCGGCCTCGTCGAGCCGCTCGAGGCGCTCGGCTTCCACGTCGTCGGCTACGGGTGCATGACCTGCGCCGGCCTCTCCGGGTCGCTCGATCCCGCCGTCGCCGCCGCGGCGAGGGACGGGCGGGTCGTCGCCGCGGTCCTCTCCGGCAACCGGAACTTCGAGGCGCGCATCCACCCGCTCGTGCGGGCCAACTTCCTGGCGTCGCCGCCGCTCGTGGTCGCCTACGCGCTCGCGGGGAGCGTCCTCTGGGATCCCGAGCGCGAGCCGCTCGGGGTGGGCGCCGACGGTCGGGAGGTCTTCCTGCGGGACATCTGGCCGGACGACGACGAGGTCGAGCGCTGCCGGCGGGCCTGCCTCGGGCCGGACCTCTTCCGGACGCGCTACGCGACGGTCACCGACGGGGGGCCGCGCTGGGAGGCGCTCGAGGCCGAGGCGAGCCCGACCTTCCCGTGGCCGGCGGCGAGCACCTACCTGCGCCGGCCCCCCTTCCTCGACGACCTCACGCTCGAGCCGGCAGAGGTCGCGGACATCGTCGGCGCGCGGCCGCTCGTCGTCCTCGGCGACAGCATCACGACCGACCACATCTCCCCGGCGGGCGCCATCCCCGAGGACTCGCCCGCCGGCCGGTATCTGATCGCGGCCGGCGTCGAGCCGGCCGACTTCAACTCGTACGTCTCCCGCCGGGCGAACCACGAGGTCATGGCGCGGGGCGTCTTCGCCAACGTGCGACTCCGCAACGAGCTGGTCCCGGAGCGGGAGGGCGGGTTCACCCGGCACTGGCCCGACGGCACGGTCATGCCGGTGCACGAGGCGGCCGCGCGGTACGCGGAGGAGAGGGTTCCGCTCGTCGTCGTCGCCGGGCGGGAGTACGGCAGCGGCTCCTCGCGCGACTGGGCCGCGAAGGGGCCGCGGCTCCTCGGCGTGCGCGCCGTCATCGCCGAGAGCTTCGAGCGGATCCACAGGTCCAACCTCGTCGGCATGGGGATCCTGCCGCTCCAGCTCGACGAGGGGGTGACGCGCAGGTCCCTCCGTCTGACCGGCCGGGAGACGTTCGACGTCGTCGGCCTCGGCGAGCGGCTCGCGCCGCGCGCGTGGCTCGACCTGCGCATCCACAGGCCCGACGGGACGACCGGCACCGTTCGGGTCCGCTGCCGCATCGATACCGTGCCCGAGCTGGCGTGGTTCCGGCACGGGGGCATCCTGCAGTACACCACGCGACAGTTGCTTCGCGGTCGCGGCTGACGTCCGCGGCGGCGAAGCCCTCGAACCGGGAGAACCGTCATGCGCAACTCGCCTGGGCTCCACGTTCGTTCCCGCCGCCGCGCCTGGCCGCGCCTCGCGCTCGCGGCGACCCTCGGTCTCGCGCTCGCGGCCGGTCCGGCCGGCGCCGCGACGCTCGACACCCTCACCATCACCGTCGGCTCGTCGCCGGGCGGCGGTTGGGACCAGACGGCCCGCGCCATGCAAAGCGCCCTGCAGAGCGCCGGGATCGCCAGGACGGTGCGGGTCGAGAACGTGCCGGGCGGGACCGGCACGATCGCGCTCGCGCAGATCACGCGCAAGAAGGGCGACCCGACCGCGCTCCTCGTGAGCGGCCTCGCCATGGTCACCGGGATCCTGCAGACCGGGTCGCCGGTGACGCTGAAGGACGTGACGCCGCTCGCCCGCCTGACCTCGGAGTGGCAGGTCCTCGCGGTGCCGGCGTCGTCCGACATCAAGACGGTGCAGGACCTCGTGAAGCGCTTCAAGGAGAACCCGGGGGCCGTCTCGTGGGGCGGCGGCGCGGCCGGCAGCGCCGACCACGTGACGGTCGGCCTCTTCGCCCGGGCGGTCGGCGTCGATCCGACCAGGATCAACTACGTCGCGCACTCGGGCGGCGGGGAGGCGGCCGCCTCGCTTCTCGGCAGTCACGTCACGGTCGGCGTCTCCGGCCTCGGCGAGTTCGAGCAGCAGGCGAAGGCGGGCCACCTCCGCATCCTCGCGGTCGCGGCGCCGAACCGGCTGCCGGGCGTCGACGCGCCGACCCTCAAGGAGAGCGGCGTCGACCTCGAACACGGCAACTGGCGCAGCATCATGGCGGCGCCGGGGCTCAGCGACGCCGATCGGGCCCGACTCCTCGAGGCGATCGATCGGATGGTGAAGTCGGAGCCGTGGAAGCGGACGCTCGCGGATCGGGGCTGGACCGACGCGTACCTCGACGGTGACCAGTTCGCCGCGTTCCTCGCCTAGGAGGAGGCCCGCGTCGCGGCGACGATGAGGTCCCTCGGCCTGGTCAAGTGAGCGCCCGGCTCGTCATCGCGGCCGCCGTGGTCGGCCTCGGCCTCCTCGTGGGGGCCGGGGCCGCCAACTTCCGGGCGATCGGCGCCGCCCCGGGGGCCGGCCCCGCCATCTTCCCGGCGCTCGTCGCCATCGGTCTCGTCGTGTCCGGCATCCTCGTGGGGCTCGAGGCCTGGCGCGAGGCGAGGGGCCGCGCAGCCGCGGCGGGCGACGTCGCGGCGCAGGCCGGCCCGGCGGCGTTCGACTGGCGGGGGTTCCTGCTCGTCGCGGCCGGGCTCGCGGCCTTCGTCGCCCTGGTCGAGCGGGCCGGCTTCGTCCTCGCCGCGTCGGCGCTCTTCGTCCTCGTCGCGCGCGGGTTCGGCAGCCGCCGGCCGGTGCGGAGCGCGGCCATCGGCGTCGTGCTGGCCGCCGTCGTCTACGTCGTGTTCACGAGGGGCCTCGGGCTGCCGCTGCCCGCGGGGATCCTCGAGGGCGTTCTCGCCGCGCCGCCGCGCTGAGGCACCCGCATGCCCCTGACCGACCTCGCCCAGGGCTTCGCCGTCGCCCTGAACCCGATCAACCTCCTCTGGTCGTTCGTCGGCGTCACGCTCGGGACCGCCATCGGCATCCTGCCCGGGATCGGACCGGCGCTCACCATCGCGCTCCTCTTGCCGGTGACCTTCCAGATGAGCCCGGTCTCGGCGTTCGTCATCTTCGGCGGCATCTACTACGGCGCGGTCTACGGATCGTCGACGACGGCAATCCTCATCAACACGCCGGGCGAGACCGGCTCGGTCGTGACGGCCCTCGACGGCTACCAGATGGCGCGGCAGGGACGCGGCGCGGCGGCGCTCGCCACCGCGGCGATCGGCTCCTTCGTGGCCGGCACGATCGGCACGCTCGCCCTCTCGCTCGTTTCCCCGTACGCGGCACGGCTCGCCATCGCCTTCGGGCCGGCCGACTACTTCGCGCTGATGTGCGTCGGCTTCACGGCCGTCTCCTCGCTCCTCGGCTCGTCGACGGCCCGCGGCCTCACGAGCCTCTTCCTCGGGCTCGCCATCGGTCTTGTCGGGATCGACCTGCAGAGCGGCCAGCTCCGGTACGTCTTCGGCCTGCGGCCGCTCCTCGACGGGGTGAGCGTGGTCGTGGCGGCGGTCGGGCTCTTCGCGGTCGGCGAGGCGCTGTACGTGGCCTCCCGGTCCGACCTCCGGGAGGAGGAGGTGACGCCGGTCCGCGGCTCGGTGTGGATGACGCGCGAGGAGTGGGCCAGGTCCTGGAAGCCGTGGCTGCGCGGCGCCGCCGTCGGCTTTCCGATCGGGACCCTGCCGGCCGGCGGGACCGACATCCCGACGGTTCTGTCCTACATGCTCGAGAAGCGGCTCTCGAAGCGGCCGGAGGAGTTCGGTCGCGGCGCCATCGAGGGGGTCGCCGGCCCCGAGGCGGCCAACAACGCCGCCGTGGCGGGCGTCCTCGTCCCGCTCCTCACCTTCGGCCTGCCGACCTCGTCGACGGCCGCGATCATGCTGGTCGCCTTCCAGCAGTACGGGATCCAGCCCGGGCCGCTCCTCTTCGCCTCGAACGCCGAGCTGGTCTGGGGGCTCATCGCGAGCCTGTACGTCGGCAACACGATGCTCCTCCTCCTGAACCTGCCGCTCGCCGGGCTCTGGGTCAGGCTGCTCGCGATCCCGAAGCCGTACCTCTACGGCGGCATCCTGGTGTTCTCGGTGCTCGGCGTCTACGGCCTCAACAACTCGGTCGCCGATCTCGTGATCCTGGTCGTGATCGGCGCGCTCGGGTTCCTCCTGCGCCGGTACGACTTCCCGATCATGCCGGTCATCCTCGGGCTCGTCCTCGGGCCGATGGCCGAGGTGCAGTTCCGGCGGGCGATGCAGACGAGCCAGGGCGACTGGACCGTGTTCCTGACCCGCCCGGCCTCGGCGGTGCTCCTCGCGGTGGCGCTGGCGGCGCTGTTCGGGCCGACCCTCGTGCGGCTCGCCCGCCGGCGCGCGGCGGGCGGCCGCGGCTGACGGGCGCGCGCCGGGCGTCAGTTCGCCATCCGCACGAACCAGACCCCCTCGTGGCAGTAGAAGACCGCTCCCGCGGTCTCGTGCTCGGAGCGGATCGCGGGGTGGCGCCGGCGCGTGCCTTTGGCCGGCCGCCTCGCGCGGTGGTCGAGCGGCACGAAGCCGTCGAGCGTGGCCGCGTCGTCGACCTCGATCGATAAGCCGCCGATCCGATCGCCCCACTCGATGTGATCGGCGCAGCGGGCAAGCTCGTGCCGCCGGTCCTTGATCATCAGCACGAGCCGGAAGGCCGGCCGCTCCCTGGGACCGGTCTCGCACCAGTAGGCGGCGCTCTGCTCGGCCGGGCCCGGCACGTAGCCGTAGACGAAGGGCCGCCCGATCACGCCCTCGCGCCCTTCGAAGTCGGTCACCTCCCGGCAGCCGTGCAGGCGCGCGTGCTCGACCAGGTCCTGCGGCAGGGCGGCGTCGTCGGCCCGGGCCGGGCCGGCAAGCGCCGTCGCGACCAGGAACCAGAACGTGGCGACCATCACGCGGAAAGCCATGTGCCACCTCCGTCGTCGCGGTCGGGAGGCTTATCGGGGAACTCGACGGGGATGTCAAGGGGCGCCGGCAGCTGCCGGTGGGAGGAGGAGGAAGGAGGGGGGCGGCCTCCGTCGAGGCCGCCCCCGTGTGCGTCGCTCCGCCGGTCAGGGACGCCAGGCGGGAACGTAGTCGTAGGTCGCGTCGGGGTCGACCTCGAGGGCCCCGGAGACGACGACGTGGCCGGTGCCGTCGGGCCGGATGGTGTGGAGCTCGTA
>DATCKS010000206.1:0-6393 GCA_036562265.1 Thermodesulfobacteriota bacterium
CCCACCGGTACTCGAAGTGCGCCCCCTGGCGCACGTCGAGAACGAGCGGCGGCCGGAAGCAGGCGAGGCACTCGCCGCCCGGGTGCCGGACGCTCCGGTAGAGGACGCCGTTCGAGCCGGCCTCGAAGAGGCGGCGCCCGAAGTCCTGCGACACGGCGTAGCTCACCGGGTCGTGGAGCGGCGCGAACGCCGGGTCGTCGCCCCGCACGTCGTGGAACGGCGCGTCGAAGGCGGCCAGGTACTGCCGCATCTGCACGTAGGTGTCGAACGCGCCCACCTCCCGCAGTTCCTGCGTGCGGTGGTAGATCGTCTCGGCGAGCGCCGTCTCGAGCGTGAAGGCGGCGTACCAGGCGCCGCGGTCTTCCCCGGTGAAGCGGCTCCCGCCGATGCGGGGATGGCAGAAGGCGGCCATGATGACCGACGCGAAGGGCCGGCCGACGACCCACTCGGCAGGCGGGATGGTGCGAATCACGCCGAGTTCCATCGTCAGCCGGTCGTTCGTCCACCCCTCGAGGTCGATGATCTCGTCGAGGTCCTCCGGCGAGGCGACCTCGTCGAGGATGCCGACGGACGGGTAGCGGCTCGGCACCAGGCGGTGCGTCTCGCCGATGCGCAGGTGCGTGACCGGCGCCGCGATCACCCCCACGCCCCCCGGCGCCCGTCGAGCAGCCGCCGCACCCGGTAGAGGCCGTCGATCCCCCCCTCCACCATCAGGTCGAGCGCCGGCCGCCCGCCGAAGAGCGGGTGGCTGTTGGGCATGCGGATCCACCGATCGGCGAACGTGGCCTCGGGGTAGAGGATGTGGAGCGCCTTGTAGATGCCGATGACGAGCGAGATGCGGATCAGCGTGTCGTAGGCGAGCGTCCCGTGCTCCCCCTTCTTGTACTTGTGGAAGGTCGAGGGGGCCGGCCACCCGAGGAGCGCCTGCGCCTCCCGGGTGCTGAGCTGCCAGCGCTCGGCGATGTTGAAGAACGTTCGAAGCGCGGGACCGGACTTCCGGCGGCGGACCTCGGGATCCGGCCGGAGGTCGGGAGGGACGGTAACGGTATCGGGCATCGCGGCCCGAGCGGCCGGTCGTCGTCGCGGCACGGGACCTCCAGATATGGATAATTCTATACGAATCTGGAGTCAACCACAAGGCGCGCGACGGGTCGTCCCCAAGGTCGCGTCCCGCCGCGGTCACGCCCCGACCAGACGCGCCTCGAGGAGGGCGTCGGCCAGTTCGGCGAAGCCGCGGCCGCCGCGGGCGCGGGTGATCCAGCGCGGCCAGACCGACAGGCGCCCGGCGAAGTCGGCCACGTTGGCGACGCCGACGGCGTTGGGGAAGAAGCGGAACATCGGCTCGTCGTTCGGCGAGTCGCCGACGAAGACGACCGCCTCGCGCGACGCGTCGAGGTCCCAGCCGAACACCTCCGAGAAGAACCGCCGCGTCATCGACAGCTTGTCGTAGGCGCCGAACCAGCCGTTCACGTGGATGGAGCTGACCTTGGCGGTGGCGCCGGCCTCCTCGAAGATGGCGACGATGCGGTCGACCGCCTCGCGCGGCAAGGGCTCGACGTCCTCCCGGAAGTCGATGGCGAGGTCGGCCACGCGGTAGGCCTGATCGGCCGCCACGCGCGCGCCCGGCACCTCGGCGAGGACGCGCGCCTCGATCGCGGCGAGCCGGCGGCGATCGTCCGCCCGCTCGGCCTCGCTCTTCCAGAAGCGGCGCACCATGGTGCGCGCCGCCGTGTCGTAGCGGAAGTAGAGCGCGCCGTTCTCGCCGACGACGCCGTCCACCGGCCAGAAGCGGGCGATCATGTCGCACCATCCCGCCGGCCGGCCGGTGATCGGCACGACGCGCAGGCCGGTCTCGGCGAGCCGCTCGAGCGCGGCGTAGGCGACCGCCGGGAGCCGGCCGTCCTCGGTGAGCGTGTCGTCGATGTCGCAGAGCACCGCGCGCACGGCGGCGCGCGCCTCCCGAGGGAACTCCGCGAGCGGGCGGGGCATCGTGGGATCAGGCGGCATCGGCCACCTCGGCGAGCGCGTCACGCCGCGGCGGCCGCGACGAGGGCCGTCAGACGTGCCCGGAGCGCGGCGATGCCGGCGGCCGGATCGTCGCCGACCGCGGCCGAGCCGACCGTGAAGGCGTCGGCGCCCGCCGCCCGCACGGCGTGGATCCGTTCGGGCGTGTTGACGCTGCCGGCGACGATCAGCCGGCCGGGCGTGGCCGCGCGCGCCGCGAGGACGAGCGCGATCGGGTCGGCATCGAGCGCCCGATAGGCCAGGAGGTCCACGCCGGCTGCGCCGGCGGCGGCGAAGCGCCGGCAGTCGGCGGCGATCTCTTCGGCCGTGCCGGCAAGCCGGGTCGGGTGGCCGATGGGGCGCCCCGGGAACGGGTGATACGGGACGCCGGCCGCGAGCGCCACGCCGAGGATCCGCTCGGCGTCCATGCCCCCCATGAGTCGGTCGACGCCCGCCTCGATCGCGTGGCACGCCGCCGCGAACGCGCGCTCCGGATCGGGATCGACCAGCTCCACGTGGCTCAGCGCCCCGTCGGCCTTGATGCGGCGCACGAGCGTCGACACGAGCGCCCGGTCGGCGCCGACGTCCTTGAAGCCGACGCAGCGGAGGCCCAGGTCGCGGACGGCGTCGTACACCGCCAGGCAGTTCGGGATCGTCCGGTCGTCCCGGGTGAGCATGAAGATGAACTCCACGACGGGGACACGCTAACGCGCCGGCGACCGATCGACAACCGGGAGCGGCCGGCGATACGCTGTGGCCCATGCCGCGCTCCCTCCTGCCGGAACCGGTCGACCGCTACGTGAACGAGGTGATCACGCGCGAGTCCGAGGTCGCGCGCCGCCTGCGCGCGGAGACCTCCGCCCTCCCCGAGGCCGGCATGCAGATCGGACCGGACGAGGCCGCCCTGCTCGGTCTCCTCGCCCGCCTCGTCGGGGCGCGCCGGGCCATCGAGATCGGCACGTTCACCGGTATGAGCGCGCTCGCCGTCGCCTCGGCCCTGCCCCCCGACGGACGGCTCGTCTGCTGCGATACGAGCGAGACGTGGACGCGCATCGCCCGGCGCTACTGGGCGGAGGCGGGCGTGGCCGACCGGATCGACCTGCGCCTCGGCCCGGCCCGGGCCACGCTCGAGACGCTGCTCGCCCAGGGCGAGGCCGGCACGTACGACTTCGCCTTCATCGACGCCGACAAGACCGAGTACGACGCCTACTACGAGGCCTGCCTCGCGCTCCTGCGGCCGGGCGGCCTCGTCCTCGTCGACAACGTCCTCTGGTCGGGGGCGGTCGCCGACCCGGCCGAGCAGGACCCCGACACCACCGCCATCCGCGCCCTCAACCTCAAGATCCGCGACGACCCGCGCGTCGACGCGGTGCTCCTCACCGTCGGCGACGGCCTCACAGTGGCCCGGAAGCGGGCGCCGGCCTGACGGCTCCCGCGGGGCCGGGCGGGCGTGAGGCCGGCCGGCCCCGCGATCCCGACACCTCGCATCGGCGCCGCTGATGCTCGAGCGCGGCGTCAATCGGTTGTTCCGATTTGACCCACCCTGTGACCCCGATATCATGAACGAACGTGGTTGCGGCTCGAGAGGGATCGCATCCGGAGGTCGACGCGATGGAGCGAAGGGTTTTCCTGAAGACGATCGGAGCTTCGGCGGCGGCGCTCGCGGCCGGGCTCAAGGGGTCCGGGCGCGTGGCGGAGGCCGCGGCGGCGGCCCCGGGGTGGCGAACGTTCGAGGTGACGACGCGGGTCGAGGTGGCCGCGCCGAAGGGCGTGACGAAGGTGTGGCTGCCGCTGCCGCTCATGGGCGACACGGACTACCAGCGGCGGCTCGGCGACGAGACCTGGACGGGCAACATGGCCGCCGCGCGCATCTATCGCGACGAGAAGTACGACGCCGGCATCCTCTACGCGGAGTGGCCGGCGGGCGAGACGGCACCGTTCATCGAGGTCGTGAGCCGCGTCGCGACGCGCGACCGGGCGGTCGACCTCTCGAAGCCGGCGCCGCACGCCGTGCGGGAGAGCCGGTCCACCCTCGCGCGGTACCTCGAGCCGACGAGGCTCATCCCGACCGACGGGGTGGTCCTCGAGACCTCGCGGACGATCACGAAGGGGCACCGCACGGAGGTGGCCAAGGCGCGGGCCATCTACGAGTGGATCGTCGAGAACACCTTCCGCGACCCCAAGGTGCGCGGCTGCGGGATCGGCGACGTGAAGACGATGCTCGAGATGGGCAACCTCGGCGGCAAGTGCGCGGACCTCAACGCGCTCTTCGTCGGTCTCGCCCGCGCGGCCGGCATCCCGGCCCGCGACGTCTACGGCGTCCGCACGGCCGACTCGAAGGAGTTCAAGAGCCTCGGCAAGAGCGGCGACATCACCAAGGCGCAGCACTGCCGCGCCGAGTTCTACGTCGAGAGCCACGGCTGGGTGCCGGTCGACCCTGCCGACGTGCGCAAGGTCGTCCTCGAGGAGCCGCCCACGGGGCGCACGCTCGACGACCCGCTCGTCAAGCGGGCGCGCGAGAAGCTCTTCGGCGCGTGGGAGATGAACTGGGTCGGTTACAACTACGCCCACGACCTGGCGCTGCCGAACTCGAGCGGCGAGCCGATCGGCTTCCTCATGTACCCGCAGGCCGAGACCGCCGACGGCCGCAAGGACAGCCTCGCGCCCGAGACGTTCAAGTACCAGATCACCGCCCGCGAGGTGAGCGCCGCGTAACGACCGCACGGCGATCGCCGCGGCGGCCCGCCTCGGTTGCGGGCGTCGCGGCGATCGCCGATCGAGCGGTCGCCACGGGATCAGCCGCGCACCACGTAGCCGTAGCGCAGGTTGCTGCGCGCGGGGCCCTGCTCTTCGTACGCCTTCTTCATCGCCGTGATCCGGTCGGTCTCGAGGTCGGCGCGCCGCCGGTACTTGTAGAGGCGCGCGCTGTTCTCCCCGAAGATGGCGCGCTTGACCGGCCCGTCGGCGTCGCCGAGCGGCGCGAAGCCGTACCGCTTCCGCATGTCCTCCGGGATCTCGAGCCGCCTGAGCGCCTCGATCTGCCACTGCGGCGAGCCGGTCCAGACCGCGTCCGTGCCCCAGACGACGTGATCCGCCCCGAGC
Source organism: Thermodesulfobacteriota bacterium (assembly GCA_036562265.1). Classification (GTDB taxonomy): domain Bacteria; phylum DASVDK01; class DASVDK01; order DASVDK01; family DASVDK01; genus DASVDK01. The sequence continues at coordinate 5,107 of DATCKS010000206.1, forward strand.
CCGCGGATGAGCTGTCCCAGCATCGCCGCGCAGACGCGGGGGTCGGCCACCGTCGTCTGCGCGAAGATCTGGCCGAGGTCGCCGTAGACGTTGGTGACGCCGTACTTCGAGGGGATCTCGGCCAGGTCGGTCACCCACTCGATCCGGCCGGTCCGCTCGAACTGCGCCCACGCGTCCTCGACCCGGCCGCCCCCCGCGAACCGGTAGCCCGAGTGGTAGATGATGAAGTTGAGCTGCGGCCAGTCCTTCGCCGCACGGCCCACGTCGTCCACGTTCGAGTAGGCGAGGAGGTGCGGGTATCGCTGCTCGACCGACGGCGGGAAGAGCCCCTTGTGGACGCAGACGTTGACGAGGCCGGCCTTGAGGAACTTCTCGTAGGCCCTGTACGCGACCTTCTCGTCGTCCATCCGCCACGGGTACTTGCTCAGGTCCTTGTGGGTGTTGTCGCCGATCGTGTAGCCCTTGAACGAGTCGGGCTTCAGCTCCTCGATCGCGCGGTCGATCGCCTCGAGCCACCCCGGCTGGCCCGGCGTGAAGATGGCGTGGGCGAGCATCCGCCTCGAGCCGGCATCGCGGTTCACCCTGGCCCTCGCCTCGGCCTTCATCTCGTTGGTGAGGAACCAGTCCTGCGGCACGTCCGACGGCGCGCCGGAGATGAGCGCGACCTTGGTGTCGCTGTCGAGGAAGATCTCCTTGTAGTAGTTGTCGAACTTGAGGTCGTCGATCGTCTGCGGCTTGTCGACGAGGGCCGGGTTCCACCCCGCCTTGCCCACCGCCTCCCGCTGGCGCACGAACGTCATGATGCGCGTGTCGTCGCGCAGGAAGTGGGTGTGGCAGTCCATGATGAACTGCCCGGCGAGCGCCTTCGACCGCTCGGCCGCCATCTCGGGCGTCGCCGCCTCGGCCTCGCTCGCCGCGTAGAGCGGGCCGTACACCTCGTTCATGGCGACGAAGGCGGCGGCCATGCCGGAGGCGGTCCTGAGGAAGCCGCGTCGCGTGAACCCCTGGCGCCGCCCCAACCGGTCGCCGAGGTCCTTGAGGCGCGCCTCGACGCGCCGCTGCGTCTCGGTCTGCGGCACCGGCATGAACTCGTCGCTCGACACGCTCTGGGTCGGGATCGGCCCGGGGAACGCCGCCGTCTCGGCCGGCAGCAGCATCCGGAGCTCGTCGTCGCTGAGCAGACGCATCGCTTCGTTCCTTTCTCTCCGCGAGGGGCGGAGCGTGGGGGTCGATGCTGGCGCGGGCGGGTCGAGGTCGCGAGCGGAGACGGAGCCGCCTCGGGGGCTG
>DATCKS010000212.1:0-6234 GCA_036562265.1 Thermodesulfobacteriota bacterium
CACGAGCGCGTCGACGTCCGGCGGCTTCTCCGCGAACCCCTCCACGTCGGCCCCCACCAGATCCTCCGCCTGACAGAAGCCGCTCATGAGGATCACGCGCAGGTGGGGCCACGCGCGCTTCGCGCGAATCGCCAGGTCCACGCCGGAGAGCTTCCCCATCCGCACGTCCGACACCACCGCGTCGAACGGCCGGCACGCCAGTGCGGCGAGCGCGTCCTCCGCGCTCGCTGCCTGATCCACGTCGAATCCGCGGGCGCGGAGGAGCAGCGCGAGCGTGAGGCGAAGGCTGGCGTCGTCGTCGACGACCAGGACACGCATCGCGTCTCCTCCTTTCCGCACGGAACGAGATGCAGTCGGCGTGCCACCTGGTCCATCCGCCGTAAGTCCACGTGAACACGACGATCCGGCGACCGGGCCGCGCCGCCGTGCCGGGGGCCCCTTCAATCCTGGACGGAAGGCGTTGCAGGGCGGCCGCTCAGGGACGGCGCTGGGCGGGGCCGGCCTCGCCGCCGTACTCGCGCACCGCGCGCTCGTACCGTTCCAGCGCCTGCTCGCGCCGCGACCCATTGAGCCACCGTTCGGCCGCAACGCCGAGGGCGAAGGCGAGCAGCACGAGGAGCACCACGGCCACGGTCGGAATCTGCCGCAGACGGCGCACGGGACCTCCTCGACCCTACCCGGTCCGGCCGGAACGCATCCGGCCCTCGCGTCAGGACAGGGCGAGTCTAGCGCGCGCCAAGAGCGCCTCGGCCAGGGTGCGATCGTTGGTCACGCGCGGGACCTTGTGCTGGCCGCCGAGCTTGCCCGCGTCGCCGAGCCACCGGTGGAACGTCCCGCGCGGGACGGGCGTCACCTCCGGCGGGCCGAGGCCGAGGCCGCCCGCGCGCCTGGTGCGGTAGTCGGTGTTGAGCGCGGCGAGACGCTCGTCGAGGCACCCGGCGAATCGGGCGAGGTCGGCCGGCGCCGTCTCGAACTCCACGATCCACTCGTGCGCGCCCCTGCCGGTCCCCCGCTCGGGGAAGCGCGGCGCCACCGTGTACTCGACCACGCGGGCGCCGGTCGCCGCAAGCGCCGCCGCCATCGCCTGCTCGACCTCCTCGACGATGACGTTCTCGCCGAACGCGTTCACGAAGTGCCGCGTGCGACCGGCGATGACGATGCGCGGCGGCCGCGTGGAGAGGAACCGCACGGTGTCGCCGAGGACGTAGCCGAAGAGGCCGGCGCAGGTGGAGATGACCACCGCGTAGACCGGCCCCACCTCGACGTCGGCCAGGGTGCGGCGCGGCGGCGAGCGGTCGCCGAGCGAGCCCACGGGAACGAACTCGAAGAAGATGCCGCCGTCCGGAATGAGGTCGAGCCCGCCCGATCGGTCGGTCTGGATGGCGAGAAACCCCTCGGAGGCCGGATAGAGCTCGAGCGTCTCGAAGGGCCGGCCGACCGTCTCGGCGAGGCGGTCGCGGAAGGGCGCCATGTGGACGCCGCCGTGGAGGAACAGGCGGAAGCCGGGCCAGATGTCGCCGATGGTCCGGCCGCCCGCCATGGCGCGCAACCGCTCGAAGAGGAGGAGGGTCCAGGAAGGCATGCCGCCCACGAGCCGGATGTCGGCCGAGATCGTCTCCGCGGCCATCCGGCCGAGCCGGGTCTCCCAGTCGGCGATCGCGGCCACTTCGCGCCGCGGGTAGCCGATCCCGCGGAGGAACCAGGGGACCGCGTCGTACATGATGCCCGACAGGTCCCCCACCCGACGCGCCGGGTCGCCCCCGAGAGGCGAGAGCGACGACGAGCCGGAGACGAAGAGGAGGCCGCCCTCGAAGAGGCCGGCGTCGCCCGTCCAGTGGACGTAGTGGGCGAGCGCGTCCCAGGTCGCGCTGCGCTGGCTCGCGATCATCTCCCGGGAGACCGGAATCGTCTTGTCGCCCGCCGTCGTCCCCGAAGTCTTCGCGAAGCGGTCGATTCGCCCCGGCCAGGAGACGTCCGGCTCGCCGGCCAGGGCGCGCTCGATCCAGGGCCGGTAGTCGAGGTAGGTGCGAAGCGGCACGCGCGCCCGGAAGTCGGCCGCCGTGCGGATGCCGGCGAAGTCGTGCCGGCGGCCGAAGTCGGTGTCCCGCGCGCGGCGGACGAGGCGCGCGAGGACCTCTGCCTGGGCCGCCTCCGGCGCCGCGAGCGCGGCGGCGAGGCGCGCCACGCGCCGGGCGGCGAGCGTGCGGATGACCGGATGGAGCGGCGCGAGCCGCACGGTCAGCTCACGACCGCATGCTCGGCCCGTGCGAGCGTGGCCGCGCGACCGGCGCCGCGCGCCGCGAGCCGCTCGAGGAAGCCGGCCACGGCGGCCACGAAGGCGCCCGGCGCCTCGAGCATCGGCGCGTGCCCGCAGCGCGGGATCGTCACGAGATGCGCGTCGGGGAGGCCGGCGAGGAAGGCCTTGGCGACCGCGAGCGGCGTGATGCGGTCCTCCTCGCCCCAGACGAGGAGCGTGGGGGCAAAGATGGCGGCCAGGTGCTCCGCCATCGGATAGTCGCGCGTGGCCCGCGCCCAGGCGATCATGGCGCGGGCGTATCCGCGGTCCTCGAGCAGGCCGTGCACCTCGCGCACGAGCCCCTCGGTGACGAAGCGCGGGTCGTGGAAGACCTCCTCGAGCTTCGCGCGCACGAAGGCGGGCGAGGGGGACGCCGGCACGCCGCGCGTGAAGCCCCGCTCGAGGAGCCCCGCGCTCCCCGCGAGGACGAGTCCCGCGACGCGCGACGGGTATCGCAGCGCGAAGTCGAGCGCCACGTGCCCGCCGAAGGAGTTGCCGAGGAGCACGACCTGGTCGATCCCCTGCGCCGAGAGCCAGCCGGCCACGAAGCGCGTGAGCGCCGGCACGCCGCCGCGCGCCTGCTCGAGCGTGAGCGGGAGCGCCGGCGCGACGACGCGGTGGCGCGCGCCGAAGGCGAGCCGCACGGCGGCCCAGTGGTCAGGTCGCCCGAAGAGCCCGTGGAGTCCGCAGAGGGTCGACATCGCTCACAGCGCCAGCCCGCCGTTCGCGTCGATCACCTGCCCGGTGATCCACCCGCCGTCCGGCGAGACCAGGAAGGCGACCACCGCGGCGATGTCGTCCGGCTCCCCCACCCGGCCGAGGGCGATCTGGGGCGCGAGCCGTGCGCGGTTGTCCGGCGTCAGCATCTCCGTCGCCGTCGCGCCGGGGGCAACGGTGTTGACCGTGATGCCGAGCGGTCCCAGGTCCTGCGCCATCGACGGCGTCATCCCCTCGAGCGCCCCCTTCGACGCCGCGTACGCCGCGTGCCCCGGGAAGGCGCGGTGCCCGGCCCCCGAGCCGATGTGGACGATCCGGCCGCCCGGCCGGCCGCGACGGCGGCGGACCATCTCCGAGGACGCGACGAGCGGGGCGCGCACGTTGACCGCGAGCTGCAGGTCGACCGCGGCCGGGTCGAGCGCCCCCATCGGCGTCGGCGCCAGGGCGCCGGCGTTGTTGACGAGGATGTCCACCGTGCCGAGCGCGGCCTCGACCCGATCGAAGAGGGGGCCGATGGCCGAGACGTCGGCGAGGTCCGCCGCGAACGCCGCGGCCCGACCACCCGCGCGGACGATCTCCTCCACCACCCGCTCCGCGGCCTCTCGCCGCGTCCGGTAGTGCACCGCGACCGCCGCCCCCTCCGCCGCCAGGCGCCGCGCGATGGCGGCGCCGATGCCGCGCGAGGCGCCGGTGACGAGCGCCACCTGCCCGGCGAGCCGCGTCATCGTGCGAGCGCCCCGCCGATGGCCGCGGCGATGATGAGCAGGACCCGGCCGACGATCAGGTAGACCGTGATCCCGAGCCCCAGGAACCCGCCCACGACCGGAAGGCCGAAGTAGGTGAACGCGAGGAAGAGGAGCACACCCGCGATGATGGCCGGCAGGATGGCCGCCAGCATCGCGGTGCCGGGCGAGCCGGCAATGTAGCCGCCCACCAGGCCCGCCACGATCGGGCCGATGATCGGCGCCCAGAAGAGGACGATGTCGATGAGGATCATGACGATCATGGCGGCGATCATGGGCGAGAGTCTAGCGCGGCGCGGCTTGGAGAACGGGCGGCGCGGGCGCCGGTTGGCCCGGCGCCCGTGCCGCCCCGACGGGCGATCGCCTTACCGCTTCTTCCCGTCGTCCCGGCCCGTGTACTTCAGGATCCAGAGCCCCTGGTTCTTGTTCGTGATGTAGATGTAGCCTCGCCGGTCGACCAGGACGTCCTCGGTCTGCAGGACGAGCCGGTCGGGAGGCTGGGGCCCGAAGCGCTCCGTCGGATCGGGCGGGATGAAGTAGCCGATCTCCTTCGGCACCCGCGGGTTCTCGATGTCGTAGATGCGCAGCCCCGCGTTGAAGTACGTGAGGTAGACGCGATCGTCCCGCCGCTCGACGAACTCGCTGTGGAAGTGCTGGTTGATGTTGTGCGGCCCGAACCGTCCCCCCTTCTCGCAGAAGTCCCGGTACGGCGACTTGCGCGAGGGAACGGGCAGCGGCAGGAGCGCGAGGAGCGTCGGCGTCTCGGGGTTCGAGATGTCGACGATCGAGGCGTGGTTGAGCGGCTCGTCGCACTGCACGCGGATCGCCTCGGAGACCGCGACGGCCAGGCCGCGGCGCGGCAGCGGCAGGACGCTGTGCAGCCCGATGTTCGCGAGGAACGGCGGGCTGAAGTCGAGCTGGCCGACCAGCCTGGGGGCGGAGACGTCGCTGATGTCGAGGATCACCACGCCCGCCGCACCGTACGAGAGGTACGCGAGATTCCCCTCCACGTACGGCGGCCCGTGGAGGCTCACGCCCGGCTCGGGCGTCTCGCCGCCCGCCTCGTGCTGCCCCGGCACCCACCACCGGCCGGCCTCGACCGGACGCGTCGGGTCGCTGATGTCGAGGATCACGTAGATCTCGCCGCTGTACCCCGGCATCCCGGCCGCGAGGTGGACGTACCGGCCGCCGGCGTAGAAGTTCCGGTGCGTGCCGGTCCCACCCGTCCGGAAGTGACCGAGCAGCTCGGGGTTCGTCGGATCGGCGAGGCTCCAGATGAGCACCCCCTCCTCGAACGGCTGGTTCGGATCGCCGCCCCAGCTCTCCGGCATCTGCTCGAGGGCGGTGATCATCGTCCCGTCGTCGACCTCCATCTGGATCGTCCAGGTGTTCTCGGGGCCCGGTACGAACCTGACGACGCTCGGCTGCGACGGGTCCGTCACGTCCAGGATCGACCATCCCCTGTGCCAGAGGTGTCCCGCGTAGAGGTACCAGCGCCCGCCGACCTCCTGGATCGCCAGCTTGAACGGCGGCCGGCCGTTCACGTCGCTGTAGCCGACCACTCGCACGTTCCTGGCCTCCGGCTTGTCGGCGCGGCCCCGCCTCTCGCGGTCTGCGGCGCCGGTGCTGTCGGGGAACAGGCCGGCGACGATCAGCAGAGCAGCCAGGGCGCCGGACGCGCGCATCGCGCGCGACCGATGGCTTGCATGCCCCATGTCGTCTCCTCCTCTCGAGAAATCCCCATGTGCGGAGGACGCAGCCTCTCGGGCGGGGGCGGGGCACGAGCCTGGAAGGGATGCGGCGTGCGGGACGAACCGGCGGGAGCGGCGCGGTACGGCGCCGCCCGGGAGGGGGACTGCAGGAGCGCGACCGGACGCATAGCTCTCCGGCGGCCCGCCGGCCGGAATCGACCGCGACGGCCAAGGGCGAGGGTGGCGGTGTACGCCGCCCCTCCCTGCCGACGCGGCGCGCGCACCCGCCGTCTCGACTATCACAACACGGCGCGCGCGATCGGGTCCAGGTGAAAAGCCGCACAGGAGGGGGTAGGTGTCGACAGATCTGGTCGGGGAGGCGGGATTCGAACCCGCGACCGCCTGCGCCCAAGGCAGGTGCGCTACCGGGCTGCGCCACTCCCCGACGCCCGGTTGGGGAGAGCGAGAGTGTAGCCCCGAACGCCCGGCACCGCCACCACACGGGGTCAGGCCTTTCCATTTTCCAGGGGGTCAGGCCTTTCCGTTTTCCAGGGGGTCAGGCCTTTCCATTTTCCGGATCGACGGCGGCGGATACGTTGGGGCTTGACCCCTCTGGGTTCGGCAGTCCGACCCCGCCGGTCAGGACCCGATGCCGAGAAGGCGGGACATCTCGGGGGCGAGCCGGCGGGCCGCCTCGGCGCGGTGCGAGGTGCGGGCCTTCTCCTCGGGGCTCATCTCGGCGTAGGTGCGCCGCTCGCCGCGCGGAACGAAGATCGGGTCGTAGCCG
>DATCKS010000303.1:0-11847 GCA_036562265.1 Thermodesulfobacteriota bacterium
GTGCGTCGGCACGGGAGGGACGGGGCTCGGAACGCGGGGGGCGACACGTGAATGGCAGACAGAGGGGAAAGAGAGCCAGGGGGGCGGATTCGGCCAGGCGGGAGGTGGAGCGGAGCCCTGTGGCGGGATTCGGGGCAGTTATGCCGGATCTCGAGGTGTCAGGGCCTGGAACGTGATACAGGCCACGTCAGTAACGTGTCAGATCGCATGGGTCGCTTGACACTACGGCAAGGGGCAGGTAGCCTCATGGGAGTCCTGCGAACCGCCAAACCCCTCGCGAGGGGGGGACGGAACGCCACGGGTCTCCCGGAGACGGCCGGGCTGCCGAACAGGGCGCCAAGCGATCGCCTTCGCATCGACCGACCGGAGTTGCCGCGTCGGCCAGCGGAGGACTCGAGGTGCACCGATGATCCGCCGTCTCCAGAAGACCTTCGACTGGGATTACCTCGTCCGCTTCCTCGCCGCCGCCACGGTCGTGTACGTCCTCGGCGTCGCCACGATCCACTCCAGATAGCCCACCCTACCCCTCCACCAGGCGCAACAGGGTCACCGTCGGTCTCGCGAGGAAGCGCACGTGCGGGGCGCTCGTGCCGATTCCGGCGCTGACGTGCAGGTAAGTGCCGGACGGCAGGCGAAAGAGGCCGTCGACGTACCGCGGGGTGCGCGTCTGGGTCTCGAGAGCGCCGACCAGCGGCAGACGGACCTGTCCGCCGTGGGTGTGCCCCGCCAGGACCAGGTCGAACCGGGAGACGTCCCGATCGATCACAATGTCGGGCGAGTGCGCGAGGAGAATGGCCGGCGCGCCGACACCGACCGACGCCGTCGCCGCCTCGAGGTCGTCCCTGGCGAGGTAGTTGTCGTCGAGGCCGACGAGGTAGACGCCGTCCGCCGGCGCGGCCCCGGGCCCCGCGCGGCGTGCGAGCCAGGCCGCTTCGTTGCGGAGTACCATGGCGCCGGCGCGAGCGACGTCGGTCACGAGGGTCTCGGTGTCGACGACGTGGCCGGCGGGGGGATAACTGTGGTCGTTGTTGCCGAGCACGACGACCGTCGGGGCCAGGGCAGCCAGCGCGCGGACGACCGCGGTCAGCGCCGCCCGTGCGGTGCCCGGATCGTCGGACGGCTCCCAGAGGTCTCCCGTGATCGCCACGAGGTCGGGCCTTGCCGCACGCGCCAGGTGGACGAGTCGGCGCTCGCGACGGCCCATGCCCCGCACGTGGAGATCGGACACGTGGAGCACGCGCAGTTCGGCGCCGAGCGCGCGGGAGATGCGAGGCGCCGGGACCGGGCGCACCTCCAGCGTCACCAGGTGCGTGCCCGCGAGGACCGCCAGCGCCAGCCCGGCGGCGCTTCCGGCCGGAAGGAGCCAGGTGAGCAGCCGTCCGCGTGAGCCGCGCGGGCGCCCGTCGCGCGCCCTTCGCGCGTGGTCCGTCATCACGGCCACCCCGCTTCTCGTCCTCGCGCTGATCTCCCTCGCCGATACGCTCGTCGGCGAGTGGGTCACCCGCTCGGCCATCGAGCGGCTCGCCGACGCCCCGGCCGCCCCTGCCGAGGGGGCCCCGTACGTCCTGCAGCGCCTCGACGGCCGTTCGGCCGCACCGAGGCGACCGCTCATTCTCTCCGAGTTCTCGTCACCCGTCGAGATCGACCGGTGGATCGCCGGACCGGGCGTCACGGTCGCGCCCGTGCGCGCGCCGGAACACCCCGATCGGACGGTGGCGCGCGTGACCTTCCGCCGCGGGAGCGCCTACGGCATCCGCCTGCGCGGCATTCCGAGAGACTGGCGTGGGTACGATCGGCTCGAGATCGATGTGCACCTCGAGCCGCCGAGCACCGTCGTCGCCCTCGGCGTCCGGATCGACGACCGGCGAAGCGACGAGGACCCGACGTCACGCTACGAGGTCAGGGCCGACCTCGGACGGGGCTGGAACCGGCTGACGTTCCCGGTCGCGGAGATCGGTGCCGCCATCGACCTCACGGCGGTGCGCGAGCTGATCCTGTACTCGCATCAGGCGGAGGAGCCGGGCGGCACGCCGGTCCTCACGTTCGGACGGGTCGCCCTCGCGCCCTCGGAACGCTGAGGCGGCGGACCGGGCCGGGGTCAGGATTCCGGGACGAGGAGCGGCGGCTCGTGGAGGTACCGGGCCGCGCGCCGCTTGGCGTCGATGTCGCGGTAGACCCGATCGACCTGCTCGGCCGTGAGCCGCACGGCCGGCGCGAGCCGCTCGGGCGGGACGCCGTGGTCCTTGCCGTACAGGCAGAGGTCGAGCACGTCGTAGGGAACGGAGAAGTAGAACTCCTCCTGGGTCTGCGGGAGGGAGTAGGTATCGGTGGTGGGCGGCCGGCTGCGGATCTCCTCGGGCACGCCGAGGTAGGCCGCGAGCTGGTAGACCTGGGTCTTGTAGAGGTGGGCGATCGGCTTCAGGTCCGCCGAGCCGTCGCCGTTCTTGACGAAGAAGCCCTGATCGTACTCGAGCCGGTTCGGCGTGCCGGCGACCGCGTACCGCAGGCGGTCGGCGTGGAAGTACTCGAGCATCTTGCGGGTCCGCTGCTTGAAGCTCGTCGCGGCGACGATCTCGAGGTACGCGTCGGCGGTCAGCCTGGCCCGCGTCTCCTCCCCCGACGGCGAGCGGACGACGACCCAGAACGCCGAGAGGCGCTCCCCTTCGAGCAGCCCCGGCATCACGAGCTTGCACCGGTACGCGGAGGTGTAGTGCGGGATCACGCGGCGGATCGCCGCGTCGCGCCGTGCGTAGCAGCCGGCCGCCTCGAGGATCGGCCCGATGTTCTCGACCACGTACGGGATGCCGAACGTCTCGGCGACCAGCCGGCCGAGCCGCTCGCTCTCGCCGGCCGACTCCTGCTCCGGCATGAGGAGGCCGAGCACGCGGTCCCGCCCCAGGGCCCTCGCGAGGAGCCCCGCGACGACGCTGCTGTCGACGCCGCCGGAGAGCCCGACCACGGCCCCTCGCCGGCGCAGCCGCTGGAAGACCTGTTCGCGTACGGCCGCGGCGATCCGCTCGGCCTCGGCGGGCGCGTCGAGTCGCAGCAGGTCGGCGGAGATCGGGGCGGACCCGGTCATGGCCGTCCCGCCGCCGCGCGGAGCTCGCGCTTGTCGACCTTGCCGGTGGACGTCCTCGGGAGACTCTCCCGGATCTCGATCACCTGCGGAACCATGAAGTCCTCGAGACGCGCACGGCAGTGGCGCTGGATGTCCCGCTCGGTGAGCCGCGCCCCGTCCTTCAGCGTGACGACCGCCTTGATGCGCTCCCCCAGCACGGGGTCCGGAACGCCAATGACCGCGGCCTCGCTGATACCGTCGAGGTCGTGCAGCACGTTCTCGACCTCGCGCGGGCTCACCTTCTCGCCGCGCGTCTTGATGATGTCGTCCTTGCGGCCGACGAAGTAGAGGTACCCGTCCGCGTCGGTCCGGAAGAGGTCTCCGGTCCTGAGCACCCGCTCCCCGGGGAGCGGACCCGGTGCGAGGGCCGCCTCGGTCTCCGCCGGACGGCGCCAGTACCCCTTCATGACGTGCGCGCCTCGCACGACGAGTTCCCCCACCGTTCCCGGCGGCACGCGACTCCCCGCCTCGTCCACCACGTACGCCTCCGTGTTCGGGATCGGGATCCCGACGGAGTCCGGCCGCGTATCGAGTTCGCTCGGCGGAAGGTAGGAGACCCGCTTGCACTCGGTCAGGCCGTACATCGAGAAGAGCTCCGCCTGCGGGAAGGCCCGCCGGAGCTCGAGGATGTGGCGCGTCGGCCAGGCCGCGGCCGTGTTGGTGATGTACCGCAGCGCCGGCAGGTGGTAGCGCCCCAGGTCCATCTTGAGCAGGATCGCCGAGATGGTGGGAACGATCGGCAGCCCGGTCACCCGCTCGTCGATCAGGCGCTGGATGAGCACCCGCGGATACGCGAACCCGCGCTCGAGGACCACGGTCGCGCCCACGAGGAAGGCCATGAGCACCTGGTAGAGGCCGTAGTCGAAGGAGAGCGGGAGCACGTTCAGGATGACGTCGTCCGGCGTGTTGCGCAGGTACGTCGTGATCGACCTCGCCGCCGTGACGATGTTGAGGTGCGTCATCATCACGCCCTTGGGCGACCCCGTGGAGCCGGACGTGTAGATCAGGGCCGCAAGGTCGATGTCGATGCTCCGCCTGACGGGCGAGCCTCGACCCTGGGCCGACTCGATCAGTTCCTCGAAGGACGTGACCGGCAGGCCGTCGAGCGAGCTGCCCACTGGGCCGGTCACGACGACGGCGGACAGTCCCGGTACGGACGCCAGCCGTTCGCGCGCCGCCTCGAGCTTCGGCCCATCCGTCACGAGGACCCGCGCCTCGGCGTCGTCGAGGATGAAGGCGAGCTTGTCGGGCTTCGTGGTGGGGTTGATCACCATGAACACCCCGTCGGCCCGCAGCGCTCCGAAGAGCGCCACGACCGCCTCCGGCGTGTTCTCCAGGTAGACGGCCACGCGATCGCCTCGCTCGAGACCGCGTGCCCGAAGCCCGCGGGCAAAGCGATCCGCGGCGAGATCCAGCTCCGCGTAGGTGAGCCGGCGGCCGTCGGCGACGAGCGCGACCTTCTCGGGGAACCGCTCGGCGCTCCGCGCCAGGAAGTCGTCGACGAGCACCGTTCGTCCTAGCCCCGGGCGGCCCGCTTGCGCTCGACGAAGCGGACCAGCCTCTCGATGGAGTCGAGGTTGTCGGGGATCAGCTCCTCGTCCTCGACCGTGATGCCGTACTGCCGCTCGAGGAACGAGACCAGCTCGAGGACACCGGTCGAGTCGATGAGCCCGCTGGCCAGGAACGACTCGTCGGGCGCCGGTAGCGACTGCGCATCGCCGAAGAGGAAGTTCTCGACCACGAAGCCTCGGATGTCCTGCTCAATCGACGCCACAGGGTGCCCTCTGCTCGAAGTGGTTGACGAATCGATCGACGAGGATCTGCGTCGACAGGATGCCGACGATCGCCATGTTGTCGCGGATGCCGATCGCCTGGCCGCTGCGCACCTTGGCGACCAGACGCTGTACCGCCTTCGGCTCGAAGAGCCCGTCGCGCGCGAGCCGCTCGGGCGACAGGAGTTCCGCGACGTACGGCAGCGGCTTGCGGTCGTCGCTCGGCTCGAAGAACGCGGCGCCGTCGGGCGCGCGGTACGGCTGCTTCGCGCGTGCGCGAACGGCGTCCGGGACGAGTCCGGCCGCCGCACGCTTGAGGAGGTACTTCTCGACGAGGACCCGGAGCTTGAGCCGCGACGGCAGGCGCGATCCGAACGCCACGACCCGGTGGTCCAGGAACGGGAAGCGCCCCTCCACCGCGTGGGCCATCGCGACCCGGTCGCCCTGCGACGACAGGATGTAGCCCGGCAGGAGCCAGGCGGCTTCGAGGTACTGGGCCCTGGAGAGGTCGTCCCACCTCCCGTACTCGGCCGGGAGCGCCTCGGCCAGCTCGGCGTACCCGTCGTACCCGTCGACCTCGGCCCGGACGTCCCTCGACAGGAAGGTCTTCAGTCGCGCCGTCAGCTCCCAGCGCGGAAGGTGGGAGAAGAACGGGTGGCCGACCTCGTCGGGCGCGGCGCGGAAGAACGCCTGGAGGTACGCCGCCGGTTGTCGCTGCAGGGCGCCGAGATAGGGGTAGAGCCGCCGCAGGAGGAGCGGGCGGAGCCGGGAGCCCGGCTGCCTCGCCCAGAACCGGCGGATCTTCGCTTCCTTGAAGATGTCGTAGCCGCCGAAGACCTCGTCGGCCCCCTACCCTGTCAGGACGACCTTGATGCCGGTATCGCGGACGAGCCTCGAGAGGAGGTACATCGGTGCGGGCGCCGTCCGGAGGATCGGCTTCTCGGTGTGCCAGACGACGTCGGGAAAGACCTTGCCGATCTCCCCGGTGGTGCAGTGGACGACCCGATGGTCCGTACCGAGTTCCCGTGCGGCGAGCTGCTGGAAGCGGCTCTCGTCGAACTCCGGGTCGTCGAACGCCACCGAGAAGGTCTTGAGACCCTGCCCGGCGTATCGGCGGGCGAGCGCGACGACGAGCGTCGAGTCGAGTCCGCCGCTCAGATACGCGCCGACCGGGACGTCCGCCCGGAGCCTGAGGCGCGTCGCATCGGCCAGAAGGTCGAGAAGCCGTTCCGCCTGCTCGCGCGGGTCCGACGCGGCGCCCGGCGCGTGGCCGTTCCCGGTGCCGAAGTCGAGCTGCGCATGGCGACGGATGGTCACGGCGCCCCGTTCGGCCACCAGCGAGTGTCCCGGCGGCAGCTCGTGGACGTCTCGGAAGGCGGTGCGCGGAGGGAGCGTCGTCCAGAACGTGAAGACCTGGTCGAGCGCGATCGGGTCGATCTCCCGCCGCACCTCCGGGAGGACGAAGAGCGCCTTGATCTCCGAGGCGAACGCCAGGCGCTCGCCGGACCGGACGTAGAAGAGCGGCCGAACGCCCAGTCGATCACGCGAGGCGAGGACGCGCCTCGCCCGGGCGTCCCAGAGGACGAACGCCCACTGGCCGTTCAGCTCCCGGACGCAGTCGTCGCCGTGCTCCTCGTAGAGATGGAGGATGACCTCCGTGTCGGACCGTGTCGAGAAGCGGTGACCGCGACTCCTGAGCGCCTCCCGCAGCTCGACGTGGTTGTAGATCTCGCCGTTGAACGTGATCCAGAGCGTTCGGTCGGCGTTGGCCATCGGCTGGGCCCCGCCCTCGACGTCCACGATGCTGAGCCTCGTGTGGCCGAGCGCGATCGGCCCGTCCGCGAAGACGCCCGAGCCGTCGGGGCCCCGGTGCGCGATCAGCCCGAGCATCGCCCGCACGCAGCGCGGGTCGGCGGGGTGGTCGCGGAGGCTCAACAGCGCGGCGATGCCGCACATCGATCGCGCTCACACATCCCGGTCCGCCTCCGTGAGGTACCACTCCCCCGCCGCCGGAAGCGCGCCGCCGGGGCCGGCGCCCCCGTGAACGAAGACGCTCGAGGTCTCGGGTCTCCTGGCGAATCCGTGACGCCTGAGCGCCGCCGCGAGCGCGCCGGGCCCGACGAACGTGAACGTCAGGGTCGAGGCCCCACGTCCTCGGGCCAGGCGGATCACCTCGCCGAGGAGGGTGTCGAGCGCGGCGGCGTCGCGGTAGAGCAGGTCGGCAATCCTGATCACCGTGCCGGCCGTCGCGAGCACCGCGTAGCCGACCAGCGAGCGGTCCTTCGCACGTACGACCCCGAGCACCTCGTACGTCGCGAAGGGCGATCGAAGGAAGCGCCACGCCAGGAACGCCGCGCTCCGCTCGCCCAGGACGGGGAAGCGCCTCGCGGCCGCCTCCCAGAGGTCGTCGAACCGCGAGTCAACGGCGGCCGGGCACTCGATCGAGAGTCCTTCCGGCGTCGAGTACAGGATCTCGCGGGACGTGACGCGCAGGGCCGTGTCGATGACCGCGCCCGCGACGGTCGCGAGGAGCGCCGGGCGGACGTACGTCGAGACCCGGGACCGCGACCGAAGGACCCTCGTCCACCGCTCGAGCGGTCCGAGGCGCGAGTAGCCGATCCTCCGAAGGACCGCCACGGAACGCTCGTTCGGAAAGGCGTAGATGGGACCGATCCCGCGCTCCGCGACGTTTGCCAGGAGGCTCCGTTCGAGCTGCAGGGCCGGCCCGAGGGTGCGATGCGGCCCGTCCACGACGAGGTCGATCGCCTGTCCGGCGAGCACCGTGCCGCTGCGGATCGCCATGCGCCGCGTTGCCAGCCCGGCCGTTCCGACGAGCCGGCCGGGCGGGAGCCTGAGCGTCCACAAGGTGCCCGGATTCTCCGGGTCACCGCCGTAGAGCCACCGCCATCGCTCGGCCGGCCGCGAGAAGGCGTTTCGAGACCAGAGCGCGACGACCTCGTCGTCGTCGACCCCGGTGCGGGCGAGGCCGACCTGGTAGCTCGTCGTGCGGGTCGGCTGCGCCTCTGGCGTGGTCGGGTCGGGAGGAGGGCTCAACGGTTGCGCCGCCATCGCTCGTGCCGGATGCCGAGCGCCTTGACGCGGTAGTTCATCGCCCGCAGGCTGATGCCGAGAAGGGCGGCCGCGTCCTTCTGCACCCACCCCGAACGCTCGAGCGCTTCGAGAATCGCCTCTCGCTCGAGCTCGTCGAGCCGGAGCGACCGTTCGCGGGGGGGCTGGGCCGGCGCGGCTGGCGCGGCGGCGCCAGCTCCGGCGCCGTTTCTGGCGGGCGGCACGCCGGATCCGAGCGCCCCCGGCCCCATCGGCGCCTCGCCGAGCGCGGCGCTCAGGTCACGCGCCGTGATGGCGTCGCCGTCGACGAGCAGCGTCATCCGCTCCATGACGTTCTGCAGCTCACGGACGTTGCCCGGCCACGGATGGCGCCGCAGGAGCGCCTCGGCGTCGAGCGTGAGGTGCTTGACCCGCTTCTTGAGTTCGGCCGCGTAGCGCTCGAGGAAGTGGTGCGCGAGCGGCACGATGTCGTCCGGCCGCTCCCGCAGCGGAGGAATTCGCAGCGACACCACGTTCAGGCGGTAGAACAGGTCGTCGCGGAAGCGTCCCTCGCGGACGAGTGCGGGCAGGTCCCGGTGCGTCGCCGCGACGATTCGCACGTCGACGCGGATCGTCCGGTTGCCGCCGAGCCGTTCGAACTCCTTCGACTGGAGCACCCGGAGGAGCTTGCTCTGCGTGCCGGGGCTCATGTCGCCGATCTCGTCGAGGAACAGCGTGCCCCGGTCGGCCTGCTCGAAGCGCCCGATGCGCGGCCGGTCCGCCCCGGTGAAGGCGCCCTTCTCGTGACCGAACAGCTCGCTTTCGAGGAGCGTATCGGGGATGGCCGCGCAGTTGACCTTCACGAACGGGTGCTTGGCCCGTACGCCGCCGTAGTGCAGGGCGCCCGCGATCATCTCCTTGCCGGTCCCCGTCTCGCCGGTGATGAGGACCGTGGCGTTCGAACTGGCGACCTTGTTGACGACCTGCAGCACCTGCTGGAGCGCCGGCCCCGGCGCGATCAGCCGGTCGACGTACCAGCGCTGCCGCTCCTCCTGGAAGGTCTGGACCTGCTGGTCGAGACGGCGGTGCTCGAGCGCGCGCGTGACCTTGAGTTCGATCTCGGCCAGGTCGAACGGCTTCTGGAGGAAGTCGTACGCGCCTTCGCGCATCGCCTCGACGGCCCCCTGGATCGTCCCGTAGGCCGTCATCACGATTACCAGCGTGCTCTCGTTGGCACGCCGGGCGGCACGGAGCACGTCGAGGCCGCTCACCTCGCCCATGCGCATGTCGGTCAGGACGAGGTCGAAGCTCCCCTCCTGGAGCCGCTCGAGCGCGGACTCGCCGTCCGGGGCTTCCACCGCATCGTGCCCGGCCTCGCGCAGCGCCCGGCTGATGCCGGCCCGCAGGCCGGCGTTGTCCTCGACGATCAGGATGCGACTCACGCGGCGTCTCCGAGCACGGCCGGCAAGACGACTCGGAACACCGTCCCTCGCCCGGGGCCGTTCGTGAAGTCGATCCTGCCTCGGTGGCTCTGGACGATCTTCTGGACGAGGGCGAGGCCGAGACCGGAACCCCTGGGCTTGGTGGTGAAGAAGGGCTGAAAGACCTTGTCGCGCACGTCCGGCGGAATACCCGGACCGTCGTCGGCGATCTCCACGAGCACCTCGGGCTCCGCGACCTCTTCGGCCGGCAGGGCGTCGTGACCGTACGCGGACCTCGGCCGCTCGACTCTCGCGCCCTCCCGCACGAGCCGCGTCCGCAGGTGGATCGTCCCGGAGGCCCCGACGGCCTCGTAGGCGTTCCTGAGGAGGTTCTCGAAGACCTGCCGAAGCTGGCCCGGATCGCCCAGTGCGACGGTCCCACCGGGTGCGTAGTCTCGCTCGATCCGTACCGTGCCAGCGCAGGGCTGCCGGGTTGCCGCCTCGAGCAGGGCCTCGACGTCCACGGGACGCTCGGCGATCTCGACCGGTCGGACGAAGTCGAGCACCGTCGCGACCGCCTCGTTCAGACGCCGGACTTCGGCAAGGATGTGATCGAGGCTCTCGGCGTGCGCGCCGAGAGCCGGGTCGAGGGCACGGCGCAGGAGACCGGCGTGGATCTCGATGGCGGCGAGGGGGTTGCGCATCTCGTGGGCGAGGCCGGCCGCCATCTGGCCGAGCACGGCGAGCCGGTCCTTGAGCCGCGCCTGCTCCTCGAGCCGCTCGATACGGGTCAGGTCCTTGAAGAACATCGTGGCGCCGGTTACCTCTCCCCGACGATCTCGCACATGGCTCAGGGTGTACCCGATGGTGCGTCCGAGGTCGCTGAGGTGGCGAAGCTCGAGCTCCGCCCGGTTGGGCGGCGCCTCCGTCCGGAAGGCGTCGAGGAGCAGCCGGGCCACCTCCGGACAGGAGCGCAGGGCCTCCCGACAATGCCGGCCGATGAGCCCGGTCCGCCGCCGCAGGTCGAGGATCCGGGCCGCGGCGTCATTGAGGAGCACAACTCGGCCCCTCCGATCTACGGCGATGACGCCGCTCGGAATGCTCTCGAGGAGTTGTTTCGCAAAGGCCCGCGCGTCGGTCGTGGTCGCTTGCTCCGTAAGTAGGCGAGATCTGGCTTATACGCGGCTTGCCGGTCGGTGTCAAGGGCGCCACATGGGCGCGCGGGACCGAGCGTTCGGCGAGGCCAACCGACTACGAGACCGTGATCCGGTTCTGAGACCGATGACGGTCTCGAAATCTCCCGTTGCCCGAGTCGCCGGGCCGCCTGCCGCGCGCCTCCCTCCCCTCCACGCGATGTCGCCGACTTCGGCTCGACGTGTGCGTTCGGTCACGCCCATCTCGCGGGTGGCACGCCGCCTGCCATGATTCACGTGGGCTTGGGCTCCGCTTCCGCGGAGCGCGAGTCTCTCCACCGGCCGGAGCGCACCATGGAGCCTGCGTCATGAGGCGGCTTGCCTCGGTCCCGACCGTGATGATCGCGTCTCGCTGGGCCGTTGCCCTCTCGCTCGGCGCGGCGATCGCCCTCGTGTGCGGTACGGCTGGCACGGTCCGTGGCGCGGAGCCGATCTGCCAGTCCCCGGACGTCATCTTCTGCGAGGACTTCGACAGCATCGACTGGACATCGCGCTGGCACGAGATCTCGCATAGAGACCGGAAGGTTCGCGACACGAATCCTCCGGTCCGTCCCCCGTTGCCGAGCCAGGCGTCGTTGCGCCTGACGTTTCCCCCGGGCGACCAGAACGGCGGCGGATGGATGCACTACTGGTGGACACCCGGTCCCGCTCAAGGAAGCATCTACCTGCGCTGGTACGTCATGTACGGCTCGAACTTCGACTGGGGACACGGAGACGTGAAACTGGCTGGCGTCGACGGGCATCTTCCTGGGGTCAGATACGGACCGGGTGCCGGCGTCCGTCCCGATGGGACCTGGTTCAGTAATCGTCTCGTCTCGCTCGGCGTTCCCGATAGCCGCGGCGCACCATCCGCCAGGGAGCCATTCTTCTACTACTATCACATGGACCAGGCGACGCAGTGGGGCGACTTCGGCTTCCAGAATCAGGGAGCACATGTCGCCTTCGAGCGCGGCCGTTGGTACTGTCTTGAAATGATGACTCGCCCGAACGACATCGGCCAGGCGAATGGTGAAATGCTCATGTGGGTCGACGGCGTTCTGAAGGCCCGACATGTCGGCATCCGCTGGCGAAGCCGGAGCGACGCTCAGATCAACAACCTTTTCTTGTCCGCCTGGATCGGCGAACCACGCCATAGCGAGACGCAGTATCGCTGGGAGGACAACTACGTGGTCAGCCGTTCCCGCATCGGCTGCGGCTCGACGATCGAACCACCCCAGCCGCCGACGAATCTCCGCCTGCGCTAGCCAGTAGCTCTCTCTGCCTTCAGTCATCGACCTCCCTGAGGAGATCGGTCT
>DATCKS010000307.1:0-6458 GCA_036562265.1 Thermodesulfobacteriota bacterium
TGACCGACGACACGCACGATCGCCAGACCCCTCCTGCCATCGCGCCGGCCGATGGTCGCCTCGGGGTCTTCCTCGTGGGGCTCGGGGCCGTCAGCACGACCGTCATCGCCGGCGTCGAGCTGATCAGCCGGGGGATCGCGAAGCCGATCGGCTCCCTGACCCAGATGCAGCGCATCAGGCTCGGTCGCCGCGACGAGGGGCGAAACCCCCTCATCAAGGAGTTCGTGCCGCTCGCCGAGCCGAAGGACCTCGTCTTCGCGGCCTGGGACCCCTACCCCGACGACGGCTTCGAGGCGGCCCGCAAGGCGGGCGTCCTCCCCCCGGAGTTGCTCGAGGCCGCACGCCCGGGGCTCGCCGAGGTGAGGCCGATGCGGGCGGTCTTCGACCGCCGGTGCGTCCACAACCTCGACGGGACGCACGTCAAGCCGTCCGCCTCCAAGTACGAGCACGCCCTGGCGCTCGCCGAGGACATGGACCGCTTCATGCGGGAGCACAAGCTCGAGCGGGCCGTCATGATCTGGTGCGGCTCGACCGAGACCTACCTCGAGCCCGGCCCGGTCCACCAGACCGTCGAGTCGCTCGAGCGCGGGCTGCGCGAGAGCGACCCGGCGATCCCGCCGTCGATGATCTACGCGTACGCCGCCGTCAAGGCGGGCATCCCGTACGCGAACGGGGCCCCCAACCTCTCCGTCGACGTGCCGGCGATGATGGAACTCGCGCGGCGCACCGGCACGCCGATCGCGGGGAAGGACTTCAAGACCGGCCAGACGATGATGAAGACCGTCATCGCGCCGGCCCTCAAGGCGCGGATGCTGGGTCTCGTCGGCTGGTACTCGACGAACATCCTCGGCAACCGCGACGGCGAGGTGCTCGACGACCCCGAGAGCTTCCGCGCCAAGGAGGTCACGAAGACCTCCGTCCTCGAGACGATCCTGCAGCCCGATCTCTACCCCGACCTCTACGGCCGGTACCACCACAAGGTGCGGATCGACTACTACCCGCCGAGGGGCGACGCCAAGGAGGGCTGGGACAACGTCGACATCGTCGGCTGGCTCGGCCAGCCGATGCAGATCAAGGTGAACTTCCTCTGCCGCGACTCGATCCTCGCGGCGCCGATCGTGCTCGACCTCATCCTGTTCCTCGACCTCGCCAAGCGCGCCGGGATGAAGGGCGTGCAGGAGTGGCTCTCCTTCTACTTCAAGAGCCCGATGACCGCGCCGGGGCTCTATCCCGAGCACGACCTCTTCATCCAGCACGCGAAGCTCAAGAACACGCTTCGCCACATGCGCGGCGAAACGCTGATCACGCACCTCGGCCTCGACTACTACGAGTGAGGCCGCGGGCGGGCGGGATCAGAGGCGGCCGCCGGGGGCCGGCCTCGGCGGGCCGAGGGTGGTCCGGTGCACGCCGAGGTGCCGCCGCCGGCGGATCGGCGTCCCGTACCTGGTCTTCCAGGACACCGCCATGACGGTGCCGGGCGGGTGCTTCGCCACGGCGCGCAGGAAGGCGAGCGCGCGGGCCTCGTCGAGCGGCGGAACGAGGCGCGCGGGGTCGATGGGGGCGCCGACGTCGGCGACGAACCCGTAACGGGCGCCTCGACCCGAGGTCAGGCCGCGGAAGAAGTGCGCACCGGGCGGCAGGCGGAACGCGGGGATGGCCGCCTCGTCGGCCGGAACCAGCCACTCCCCGTCGTCGGCCCAGCAGTCGTGCTCGGGAAGGCGTCGCGCTACGAGGATCCGGGTGAAGGTCCGAGCGACCACGCGAGGAGTGTAGACGACCGCGCGCGCCCCTGCCCGAGGCGCGGCACGGCCGTTGCGCGCCGAAAGACCATGGTCCTTCTACGCGACCTCGCGGCCCTGGCTCTTCTCGCCCCGTCGGCGGCCGTCGCGGCACCGGTCGAGCGCGCGCCGGCCGTGACCGGTCCGGTATTCGACGCCTACCTGGACGTCCGGATCGCCGTGCGACGGGAAGCGCCCGCGCTCGACCGGCGGCTCACCGAGGTCGAGGACGTCGCGCCGCTCGGCGAGCGGCTCGCCCCGTTCCTCGCCCGGGAGAACCTGCCGCTCGATCAGTTCGCCAGGGCCCACCGCCTGGTCGCCCGCGACGCCGGCCTCGCCGGCCGCGTCGCCGCCATCCTCGACCGGCACGGGCCGACGACCGCCGAGCCCGAGGCGCCGCCGTCGGGCGGCGCGGTCGTGCCGCCCTAGCGGCGCCCCCCACCCGACCGGGCGCGATCCACGGTGACGTTCTCGGCGCGCGGCCCCCGGGCGCCCTGCCGGAGGTCGAACGATACTTCCTCTCCGGGGCGCAGCATCTCGAACGTCACGTCCGGCGCGAGCCCCTCGCGGTGGAAGAACACTTCCTCGCCGTCCGGGGTACGGATGAACCCGAAGCCCCGGTCGTAGAGGACCGACTTGACCTGTCCCGTAGCCATCGTGCGATCGGCCTCCCCTCACGCGGGTCGGGGTCGGCGCCTCACGCACGGCACGGCGCCGGCCCACCCGAGTGTGAGCGGATGCACGAAGGATTCCACGCAACCGGCGGGCCTGTCGCACGACCGCTCCGAGCGGTCGCTCCGAGGACGGGCCGCGGGTGGGCCCCGGTCTTGCATTTAAGACCTCCACCATGTCCATGCCGACCTTCCCGCGTGAACCGAGCCGGAGCGAGGAGCCGACTGCTCGCGAGCTGGCGGCATTCGACCTCTTCGCCGGCCTGCCCGTTTCCCGACTCGAAACCCTGGCCGCCGCCTCGACCAGGCGGCGCTTCTCACGAGGCGAGTGCATCTTCGCCATCGGGATGCCCGCGACCGACCTCTACCTGATCGAACGGGGGAAGATCCGCATCTCCCTCGTGTCGTCCACGGGGCGGACGCTGACGATCGGAATCCTCTCTCCGGGCGAGCAGTTCGGCGAGCTGTTCCTCGACTCGAAGCGCCGCGAGGCGCAGGCCGAGGCGCTGACCGACGGGCAGGCGATCCTCGTGCCGCGCGGCCCGTTCGAGGTGCTCCTGGCGGCCGAGGCCCGGCTCGGGATGAACCTCGCGCGGGCCCTGTCGCGCAAGCACGAGGCGGCGCTGCGCCAGCTCGACCTCCTCTCCTTCTCGAGCGCGGCCGAGCGGATCGGCCGTCTTCTCGCCTCGCTGGCCCGCGAGCACGGCGTCGGCGAGGGGCCGGCCGTGGAGATCGACCTCGACCTCACCCACCAGGACATCGCCGCCATGCTCGGCGTTTCCCGCGAGAGCGTGACGATCGTCCTCAACCGCCTCAAGTCCCGGGGCGCGGTCGCCTACAAGGGCGACCACCTGCTCGTCGATCGCGATCGCCTCCTGTCGGCGGTCCTCAGGCCCCGCAACGCGGGGCGCAGCGCCGAGAGCGAGCGCGACGAGGAGGCGCCCCCCCACCCCGTCGGCGAGACGCGCGGCTAGCCCGCGCGGCTGCCGGCCTCACCATCACGTGATCGAGCACACGGAGGCGCCGGGGCGGCGGCACATGCCGCCGCCCCGGGCAGTGTCGGAGATCTTCCTCGAAGCGGAAGCGCCGAGCCCACTCTGGGACACGGCGGAGGAACAGGCTGCTACGGCGCCACGCAGCGGTTCTCGAGGACGCCTACGCGGGAGATCTCGAGGCGGCAGACGTCGCCCGGCTTGAGGAACACCGGCGGCTTGCGCGCGAAGCCGACCCCTCCCGGCGTGCCGGTGGGGATCAGATCCCCCGGCTCGAGCGTGAGGGCCGTCGACACGTAGGCGATCGTCTGCCAGACGTTGAAGATGAGCTGTCGCGTGTTCGACCGCTGCATCGTCTGCCCGTTCAACGTGAGCGTCACGTCGAGCGTGTGGGGGTCGCCGACCTCGTCCGCCGTGACGAGCGCCGGCCCGCAGGGGCCGAACGTGTCGAAGTTCTTCCCGGAGGCCCACTGGCTCGTGTGGAACTGCCAGTCGCGAGCGGAGACGTCGTTGAGGATCGTGTAGCCGGCGACGTACTCGGCCGCCTTCGACTCGGGCACGTTGCGGGCTCGCTTGCCGATGACGACGCAGAGTTCGATCTCGTAGTCGACCTGTTGCGAGACGGCCGGTAGCACGATCGGATCACCCGGGCCGATGAGCGTCGTCGCCCACTTCGGGAAGAGGATCGGCCGTTCGGGCTCCTTCATCCCGGTCTCGGCCGCATGGTCCTTGTAGTTCAGCCCGAGGCAGATGATCTTCCTCGGGTCCGGCACCGGGGGGCGTAGCCGCACCCCGGCCAGCGGGAAGAGGATGCCCGCCTGGGCGAGCGCCTCGCGCCCCCGGCCGCTGGCCGCCTCGCGCTCGGCCGCCGCGAGCGCCTCGCGGGCGCGCCCCATGGCCGCGTCGCCCCCCTCGAGGAACGGTCGCATGGCGGGCGGCACGAGGACGTCCGCCATCGCATCGGCCCGCGGCTCGCCGCGCTCCTGGAGCATCAGGCGGTACATCCGGTTCAGGTCGATCACGTCGTCCCGGAGGAGCCCACCCAGGCGCGCCTCGGTGCGCTGCCCCTCCGAGTAGGTGACGAGCTTCATCCGCATCTCCCTCTCGAGTGTGGGTGTGGCAAGACTGTAGCAACCGCCGGCCGACCCGTGGGGCTGCGTATAATCCCCGGGATGCTCTACGACCGCCTCGTCCGTCCAGCGCTCTTCGCCGCCGACCCCGAGCGCGCGCACGAGGCGACGCTGAGACTCCTGGCGGCGCTCGGCCCCCTCCTGCGCCCGCTTCGCCGGTACATGGGGCCGGTCGACGACCCCCGCCTCGCCCGGACCGTGTTCGGTCTCCGCTTCCCGAACCCGATCGGCCTCGCCGCCGGCTTCGACAAGCAGGCGACCTGCCTCGATGCGTGGGAAGGACTCGGCTTCGGGTTCGTCGAGGTCGGCACGGTGACCGCCGAGCCGCAGCCGGGCAACCCGAGACCCCGCCTCTTCCGTCTCCCCGCCGACCGGGCGCTCGTGAACCGCCTCGGCTTCAACTCGGACGGCGCCGAGGCGGTGGCGCGCCGCCTGGCCGGGGCCGGCCCGCGCCGCATCCCGGTCGGCGTGAACCTCGGCAAGACGCGCGCGGTGCCGATCGAGCGCGCCGTGGCCGACTACGAGGCGAGCTTCGATCGCCTCGCCCCCCTGGCCGACTACGTCACCGTGAACGTGAGCAGTCCGAACACCCCCGGCCTGCGCGACCTGCAGGCGGCCAGCCGGCTTCGCGAGCTGGTGTCGGCGCTCGTCGCGCGCAGCCGCCGGCTCGGCCCCGGGCGCGCGGGGCGCCCCCGGCCGCTCCTCGTCAAGCTGTCGCCCGACCTGGCCGACGCCGACCTCGACGCGGCGGTCGACGCGGCGCTCGAGGCGGGGGCCGACGGCTTCGTCGCCACCAACACGACGCTCCGCCGGGAGGGGCTCTCGTCCCCGATCGCGGAGGCGGGCGGCCTCTCCGGCCGCCCGCTCGCCGCCCGCGCGCGCGCCGTCGTGGCCGCGGTCCATCGCCGCACCGGCGGACGGGTACCGGTGATCGGCGTCGGCGGCCTCTTCGACGCCGACGACGTCCGGGCCATGCTCGACGCCGGGGCGTCGCTCGTCCAGCTCTACACCGGCTTCGTCTACGGCGGCCCCTTCACGGTCGGCCGCATCTGCCGGGGGCTCCTCGCATGAACCTCCACCGGCTGCGCGTCTTCCGGGCCGTGGCCGAGCGGATGAGCTTCTCGGCCGCCGCCGAGCAGCTCTACCTCACGCAGCCGGCCGTGAGCCTCCAGGTGCGCGCCCTCGAGCGGAGCCTCGGGGTCAGGCTCTTCGATCGCACCGGCGGCCGGCTCGCGCTCACGCCGGCCGGGGAGGCGCTGCTCCGGTCGGCCGCGACCATCCTCAACGCCGAGGACGAGGCGCGAAGGGTCATCGACGAACTCCGGGGGGCGTCGGCCGGCCGGCTCATCGTGGCGGCCAACACGACCGGCGGCATGTACCTCGTCCCGCGGCTCATCGCCGCCTTCCGCGCCGAGGCGCCCAGGGTGCAGATCGACCTCGACGTCGACGCCACCGATCGGATCTGCGAGCGCGTGGCGCAGGGGATGGTCGACCTCGGCTTCGTCGGCGGGCCGATCGAGGACCGCCGGCTCGCGGTCGAGCCGGTCGTGGACGACCGCCTGGTGCTGATCGCGTCCCCGGCGAACCCGCTGGCGCAGCGGAGGCGGCGGCGGCTCTCGCTCGAGCGCCTCGCGGCCGAACCGCTGATCGTGCCGGAGCCCGCCTCCCGCACGCGCCTCCTCGTCGAGCGGCGGCTGCGCGAGGCGGGGCTCCCCTTCCGGCCCGCGGCGCAGATGGTCGGGACCGAGGCGGTCAAGAAGGCGGTCGAGGCGAACCTCGGCGTCGCCTTCGTGTCGAGCTACGCCGTCGAGGGCGAACTCGCCCTGGGCCGCCTCGTCCGTCTCGAACTCGACGACTTCGCCATCGTCCGCCCGATCGTCATGGTCC
>DATCKS010000342.1:0-4650 GCA_036562265.1 Thermodesulfobacteriota bacterium
CTGCGTCCGCGCGGCAAAGAGCTCGCTCATCGCCGTATCATACCGACTCCGTGGGGTCAGGCCTGTCCGTTTTCCATGGGGTCAGGCCTTTCCATTTTCCAGCAGTGTGCCCCCCGGATCGCAGCCGACCGATCTCCGCGCCTCGTGCCACGGGGAGCCGCGCGAGTCGGGCAGCTCAGGCGCCCGGCCGAGCGCCGGGTCGATGCGGCCGGTGAGCGCTTCGAGGGAGGACACGAAGCGCAGCGGAAGGACTTGCGTCTCGAGAGGCGGCGGTCCGCGATGCCGCCGCGGTCATAGAAGGCGGAAGGCGAAGGCTGCCTCGTGCGGTGTCAGAGAGCCGCCTGGCGCGGAAGGCTCGCGCCTGGCCACGTCGACGCTTGCGGCCGACGACGCGGAGGGCTCGCCCGGTGAAGAGCGAGGGCCCCGCCCGCCCGCGGCGCGGCGGGCGAAGCGAGGAGGAACTCGGCAAGTGTCGCGCGCTGCCAGGGCCCGGGCACGGAAGGTGGTGGCCGGTGCGGCGCCACCGGAGGGCTCCTCAGATGCCTGGGCGTCTCGTCGTCCTCGTCGTGCTGTTCGTCGTGGCCGGC
Source organism: Thermodesulfobacteriota bacterium (assembly GCA_036562265.1). Lineage (GTDB taxonomy): Bacteria > DASVDK01 > DASVDK01 > DASVDK01 > DASVDK01 > DASVDK01. Next base: position 588 of record DATCKS010000342.1, read on the forward strand.
TGCGGCAACGGCGACGGCGGGGACGCCGCACCGGAGTCGGAGACGATCGACCTGTCGAGGCTCGTCGTCGTGGGCGACTCCGTGGCCGCCGGCGTCCGGAGCGGGGTCATCGACGCCGAGACGCAGCGCGACGCCTTCCCGGGCCGCGTCGCGGCCCAGGCCGGCGCCGACCTGCCGCTCCCGCTGCTCGAGCCGGGGCGCCTCGACCCCGACCGCCCCTTCCGGGTGAACCCCGACGTGCAGGCGCGTAACCTCGCCGTGCCGGGCGCCGATGTGCGGGCGGCGCTCGCCGCCAGACCCGCCCGCCCCCTCGACTCCCTCCTCGACCTCGTACTCGGCCTGCCGGGCCTCGATCAGGGGCTCGCTCGCAGTCAGGTGGAGTGGGCCGAGGCGCTCCGCCCGACGGCGGTCCTCCTCTTCCTCGGCAACAACGACGTCCTCGGCGCCGCGACGTCGGGGGATCCCGGGCGGGCGACGCCGCTCGAGTCGTTCACGCGCGACATGACGGCCGTCATCGGCCGCCTCGCCGCGACCGGCGCCCCGCTCGTGGTGGCGACGATTCCGGACGTGACCCGCGTCGCGTACCTGACGCCGGCGGAGACCTTTGCCGAACGGGTGGGGCAGTCGCTCGACGCGATCGGCGGCGCGCTCGGCCTGGCCGCCGGCGACCGGCTCACGCCCCAGGGGGTGGCGGCCGCGACGGCCCGGCTGGCCGGCGCCGCGGACGGTCCGGTCCCGTCCGATCAGGTGCTGACCGCCGCCGAGGCGGCCAAGGTGCGCGAGACGGTGGAGCGGTTCAACGCGGTCATCCGGCGGGAGGCGGGCGAGGTCGGCGCGGCCCTCGTGGACGTCCACGCGCTCCTCGACCGGGCGGCGGACGAGGGGATCCCGGCCGGCGACGCCCGGCTCACCACGGCCCAGGGGGGCGGCGTCTTCTCGCTCGACGGCCTGCACCCGACGCGCACCGCCCAGGCGATCCTCGCCAACGCCTTCATCGAGGCGATCAACGCCCGGTTCGCGGCGCGCATCCCCCTGGTCGACGTCGCCGCGGTGGCGGCGCGCGACCCGATGGCGCCGCCGGGCCGGGCCGGCGGCGCCCCCGGAGGCGTCAGAACCCCTTGATGTACGGCAGGCTGGCGGCAACCCGCTCGATCTGGTCGCCCGCCTGGAGGAGCACCCCGGTCGCGTCCCAGGTCCCCTCGACGAGCTGGGCGCGGGGGCCGTCGGGGATGCCGACCTTGATCGTCCGCTCGCCGAAGCGGACGACCCTCGCCTCGACGTCCACCACCCCCTCGGTCTTCGGGTTCCTGGCCGCCTCGGCCATGAGCCACTCGATGTCGGCCATGTCGGCCGTGACGCAGGGGATGCCGAGGGCGATGCTGTTGCCGAAGAAGATCTCGGCGAAGGAGCCGCCGACGATCGCCCGGATCCCCCACCCCTTGAGCGCCTGGGGGGCGTGCTCGCGCGAGGAGCCGCAGCCGAAGTTGAGGCCGACGACCAGGATGCTCGCGCCCTGGAAGCGCGGGTCGTCGAACGGGTGGTGCCGGTCCTGCTCGCGGTCGTCCTCGAACACGTGCTCGCCGAGACCGGCGAAGGTGACGACCTTGAGGTAGCGCGCCGGGATGATCCGGTCGGTGTCGATGTCGTTGCCGGGCAGCGGGAGGAAGCGGCCGGCGATCTGCTTGCGGACGTACGCGTTGTCGCCCATCTAGAGCATCTCCCTCACGTCGACCACCGCGCCGGCAACGGCGGCCGCGGCCACCATCTGCGGGCTCATGAGGAGCGTGCGCCCCGTGGGGCTCCCCTGCCGGCCCTTGAAGTTACGGTTGCTCGAGGACGCCGAGATCTCGCGCCCACTCAGCTTGTCCTCGTTCATGCCGAGGCACATCGAGCAGCCGGCGCCGCGCCACTCGAAGCCGGCCTCGCGGAAGATCTCGTGGAGCCCCTCGGCCTCGGCCGCCTTGGCGACCTGCTGCGAGCCGGGCACCACGAGGGCGCGGACCCCCTTGGCCACCTTCCGGCCCTTCGCGATCTGCGCGGCCGCGCGCAGGTCGGAGAGGCGGCCGTTGGTGCAGGAGCCGATGAAGGCGACGTCGATCTTCGTGCCGACGATCCGCTGCCCCGGCTTGAACGACATGAAGTCGATCGCCTCCTCGAGGGCCTGCCGCTCGAGGTCGGTCTTCGCGGAGGCCGGGTCGGGGATCCGCTCGTCGACGCCGATCGACTGCCCCGGGTTGATCCCCCAGGTGACGATCGGCACGATCGACTCGCCCGCAAGCTGCCAGACGTCGTCGTACCGGGCGCCGGGGTCCGAGGCGAGGCTCTTCCACCAGGCCACGGCCCGGTCCCACGCCGCGCCGGACGGCGCGTACGGGCGGCCCTTCAGGTACTCGAAGGTCGTCTCGTCGGGGTTGACGTAGCCGATGCGGGCCGCCCCCTCGATGCTCATGTTGCAGATGGTGAGGCGCTCCTCCATGGTCATCCGCTCGATGACCGGACCGCCGTACTCGTAGGCGTAGCCGACGCCGCCGTTGACGCCGAGGCGCCGGATGATCGTGAGGATCACGTCCTTGGCCGAGACGCCCTTGCCGAGCGCGCCGGTCACCTCGATCCGCCGAAGCTTCGGCTTCGCCAGGGCGAGCGTCTGCGTGGCCAGGACGTCGCGCACCTGGCTCGTGCCGATGCCGAACGCGAGCGCGCCGAGCGCGCCGTGGGTGGAGGTGTGGCTGTCGCCGCAGGCGATCGTCATGCCCGGCTGCGTGAGGCCGAGTTCGGGGCCGATGACGTGGACGATCCCCTGACGGCCGCTCGCCAGGTCGAAGAACGGGATGCCGAAGTCCTTCGTGTTGCGGGTGAGGTGGACCATCATCTCCTCGGCCATCGGGTCCCTGAAGGGCCGGGCCTGCGAGGCCGTGGGGACGATGTGGTCGGCCGTGGCGAAGGTACGCGACGGCATGCGGACCGTCAGGCCGGCGTCCCTGAGCATCTGGAACGCCTGCGGGCTCGTGACCTCGTGCACGAGGTGCAGCCCGATGAAGAGCTGGGTCTGCCCCGACGGCAGCGTGCGGACCGTGTGCGCGCGCCAGACCTTGTCGAGGAGCGTCTCGGGCATGATTGGGGGTCTCCTCCCGGTTGTCGGACGGTCAATCAGTGTACCGCGTCAACGAAGCGCCGGGGCCGCCCGGTCGAGCGCGGCCTCGAGCCGGTCGAGGGAGCTGGCGAAGCAGAGGCGCAGATGCCCCTCCCCGGTCGGGCCGAACGCGACGCCCGGGGCGAGCCCCACGCCGGTCTCGGCGAGGAGCCGCTTCGCGAAGCCGAGGCTGTCGGTCACGCCGTCGACGCGGAAGAAGGCGTAGAAGGTGCCCGCCGGCCGCGTCGCCCGGACCCTGGGGAAGGTGCGGAGCCGCTCGTAGACGAGGTCGCGCGCCCGCCGGTAGCGCTCGAGCGTCGCCGCCACGAAGGGCTCCCCCTCGCGCACCGCGACCACCCCGGCGTGCTGCGCGAACGTCGCGGCGCTCGACACGTTGAACTCGTTCAGCTTGGCGAGGTCGTCCATCAGGGGCGCCGGCGCGGTGATCCAGCCGAGTCGCCAGCCGGTCATCGCCCAGGTCTTCGAGAAGCTGTTGACGACGATCACGCGGTCGTCGGGCTCGGCGAGGTCGAGGAACGACGGCGCCGCCGTGCCGCCGTAGTAGATGCGGTCGTACACCTCGTCCGCGACGAGCCACACGCCGAGGCGGCGGCAGTGGGCGAGGAGCGCCGCCTGCTCCTCCCGCGTCATGGTGAAGCCGGTCGGGTTGTTGGGGGAGTTGACCAGGACCGCCCGGGTGTCGGCGTCGATCATCCCGAGGAACCGGTCGAGGTCGATGCGCCACTCGGCCCCGACGAGTTCGAGCGGGAGGGTGTCGGTGCGACCCCCCATGACGTGCACGACCTCGAGGCAGTTCGGCCAGGTGGGGGTGGCGGCCACGACGCGGTCGCCGGGGTCGATCAGGCACTCCATGACCAGCATGAGCGCGTTCATGCCGGACGCGGTCACGCAGATCCGCTCGGCCGCCACCGG
>DATCKS010000350.1:0-2543 GCA_036562265.1 Thermodesulfobacteriota bacterium
GCCTTTCCGGCGTCCACTCGGCAGCGCCTCGAGGCACGACGCCGTCCGGGGTCGCACCGCTGGGGAACGCCGCGCCGGGGAAGCGGCCGTCGGCTATGCGTCTTCGCCGGCAGCGCCTCGGAAGTCTTCCTTGCGGAGGCCGTACTGGCGCATCTTCTCGTAGAGGGTGCGCTCGTTGATGCGGGCCGCACGGGCGACGGCGGCGAGACGGCCGCGGTGGACGGTGAGCAGCCCGCGCAGGTAGGCGGACTCGACCCGCTCGAGCGCGAGCCTGCGTACCTGGTCGAGGGGGAGCGTGAGATCCACCGTGAAGCCGTCGCTTCCGGGGAGCGCCGGCCCGTCGGGCCGGCGCGCGACCGGGATCTCGGTGAGTTCCGTCCCGGCGGCCATGATGACGGCATGCTCGATGGCGTGCTCGAGTTCGCGCACGTTGCCGGGCCAGGGGTGGCTGACGAGCGTCGCGAGGGCCGCCGGCGCGATGCCGGTGATCGGCTTCCCGAAGCGCTCGGCGAAGCGGGCGAGGAAGTGGGCGGCGAGGAGCGGGACGTCCTCGGAGCGCTCGCGCAGCGGCGGGATCCGGACCGCGAGCCCCTTCACGCGGTAGAAGAGGTCCTCGCGCAGCCTCCCCTCGCGCACGAGCGTCTCGGGGTCGTGTCGGGTGGCCGCCACGATCCGGACGTCGGCCCGGCCCTCCTTGAGGAGGTGCACGAGTCCGTGCTGGACGGTCGGGCCGGTGTCCCCGATCTCGTCGAGGAAGAGCGTGCCGCCAAGGGCGGCGTCGAGCGTGCCGCCGCGACGGAAGAGGTCGCGCTCGAGGAGCGCCTCGGGGACGGCGCCGCACGAGGCGGTGACGAAGGGCCCCCCGCGCCGATCGCTCCGCTCGTGCAGTTCGCGCGCGACGAGCGCCTTGCCCGTGCCGGGCTCGCCGACGACGAGCACCGGCGCGTCGACGTCGGCGAGCGTCCGGATCAGGGCGAAGACCCGCTGCATCGCCTGGCTGCGGCCGACGAGGCGGCCCATCCCCTCGGCCGCCTGCGCCGCGCCGCGAAGCCGCGCCACCTCCTGCCTCAAGGCCGAGCGCTCGAGGCAGCGCCGCACGACGAGGTGCAGCATCTCCACCGACACCGGCTTCTCGAGGAACTCCGCCGCGCCCCCCTTCATCGCCTCGATGGCCCGCTCGACCGTGCCGTAGCCGGTGACGAGGACGACCTCGGCCGCCGGCTGCTCCGCCTTGAGCGTCTTGAGGAAGTCGAGGCCCGACAGCTCCGGCATCATGATGTCGGCCAGGATGGCGTCGTACGCCCGCTGGCGGACGAGGGCGAGCCCCTCGCGGCCGTCGACCGCCACGTCGACCGCGAGGTCGGGGATGTCCGCGAGCGCCTGGGCGAAGAAGCGCCGGACGAGCGCGTCGTCCTCCACGACGAGGCAACGGCGCATCGAGCGGCTACCCGCCCGCGAGGCGACGCCGTTCGCGCTGGTAGGCGATCTCCTGATCGATGAGCGCGGACAGCTCTTCGACGCTCTTGAGGCCCGGGGTGACGCGGCCGTTGATCACCAGCGTCGGCGTCGAGTCGACGCCGATCGCCTGGCCCTCGGCGAAGTCGGCCTGGACCCGCGCCTTCGGCTCCGGGGAGTCGAGGCAGGCCTCGAAGCGCTCGACCGGAAGCCCTTCGGTGCGGGCCCATCGGACGACCCGCCCCCGGTGGTTCTCCGGGGTGAAGACCTCCTGCTGGTCGAAGTAGAGGTCGTGGAGCTTCCAGAACGCGGCGTCGCCGCCCACCTCGCGCGCGCACTCGGCCGCGATGGCCGCCGGCTCGGCCCACGGATGGATCCCTCGCAGCGGGAAGTGCTTGAAGACCCACCGCACGTCGCGCGCCAGGGGGCCGGTCATGACCGCCTCGACGACCGGCGACATGCGCCGGCAGTAGGGGCACTGGAAGTCGGAGTACTCGACGATCGTCACCGCCGCCTGCGGCTCGCCGCGCCCAGGCCGGTCGCGGAGGTCGATCCTGGCGGCGGTCGCCGCGAAGGGGTCCTGGGCGAGGTCGAGGAACCGCGCGAGCGCGACGTACCGTCCGTCGGTCGTGCGGATGATCTCGATCGTCTGCGTGCGGTCCCCCTCGCCGACGGTGATCGGGACCGTCTCGACGCCGGCCGCCGGTCCGGGTTTCGGTGCGCCGACGGCGACCGTGACGCTGCGCGGCAGACCGTAGAAGCGCCGCAGGAACAGCTCGAGCGACAGGCTCCGGCCGTCCCGCGGTGTCGGGGCGCCGCCGAGGAGGGTCGACGCCAGGATGCCGGCCGCCGCGAGGGCGACGGCCACGAGAGCGATGGCGGTGGACCGCCGGCTGATCGGGATTCGCAAGGGGCTCCTCCGGGAACCGCCCCCCTTAGCATCCGTCGCCCGGTTCTGTCAACCGCGGTCGGCCTCTTCGGGCCGAGTGGCCTGGATCGGGCAGGCGGGGGCGACGTCGCCGAGCGCCTCGGCGACCGGCAGGAGGTCCTCCCAGAGGTCGCAGATCGTCACCGTGCCGTCGGGGTCG
>DATCKS010000373.1:0-7249 GCA_036562265.1 Thermodesulfobacteriota bacterium
CCGTCGGACCGCTGCTCCTCGCGTTCCTCCTCTTCCAGCGGCGCTTCGTGCAGTCGTTCATGCGCGCCGGGATCAAGTGAGTCCGTGACCCAGGGCATCGACCTCGATGCCTACTTCGAGCGGATCGGCTACACGGGCGACCGGACCGCGACGCTCGACACGCTGCGCGCCGTCCACCGCCATCACGCGCTGGCGATCCCCTTCGAGAACCTCGACCCCTGGCTCGGCCGGCCGGTCCGTCTCGACGCCGCATCGCTCGAGGAGAAGCTCGTTCGCGGCGGCCGCGGCGGGTACTGCTACGAGCACAACCTCCTCTTCGGCCGCGTCCTCACGGCGCTCGGCTTCCGCGTGACGGGCCTTGCCGCGCGCGTCCTCTGGAACGCGCCGGAAGGCGCGGTCGTGCCGCGCAACCACATGCTCCTTCGCGTCGACCTCGACGAGGCGACGTACGTTGCCGACGTCGGCTTCGGCGGGCTCACGCTGACGGCGCCGCTGCGCCTCGAGCCGGGCGCGCCGCAGGCGACGCCGCACGAGTCGTTCCGCCTCGTCGCGGCCGGCGCCGACTTCGTGATGCAGGCGGAGATCCGCGGGGCCTGGAAGACGCTCTACCGCTTCGACCTGCAGGAGCAGCTCCTGCCCGACTACGAGGTGTCGAGCTGGTATCTCTCGACCCACCCCGACTCGCGCTTCGTCCGCAACCTGATCGCCGCCCGGCCGGCGGCCGACCGCCGCTACGCGCTCCTCAACGCCGAACTCGCGGTGCACCACCTGAACGGGACGACCGAGCGGCACGCCCTGACGACCCCGGCCGCCGTACGGGAGGCGCTCGAGGGGACGTTCGGCGTGAGGCTGCCGGCGACGCCCGACCTCGACGAGGCGCTCACGCGACTCACGGCACGAAAGGCCTGAGGCAAGTGGAGGGCCACGGCCGCTCCGGCCGGGCCGGACCGACCGGCCGCGCCGCCGGCGGGCCGGGTCGCAGGCCGTGGAAAATGGAAAGGCCTGACCCCATGGAAAACGGAAAGGCCTGACCCCCTGGAAAATGGAAAGGCCTGACCCCGCCGGGTGGATAATGGGCCCATGGCGGGTGCGGCCTCACGATACGACGCGATCGTCGTCGGAGCCGGGCACAACGGGTTGGTGACCGCTTGCTATCTGGCGCGAGCGGGCCTTCGGGTGCTCGTGCTCGAGCGCCGCGACGTCGTCGGCGGAGCCTGCGTCACGGAGGAGACCTTCCCCGGCTTCAAGGTCTCCACGGCCGCCTACGTCAACAGCCTCTTCCGCAAGGAGATCGTCAGGGACCTGCGCCTGGCGGACTACGGCTTCCGCGTGCTGCCGCGCAACCCGTCGTCCTTCACGCCGCTGCCGGACGGCCGGTCGCTCCTCCTCGGGCCGGATGCCGAGTTCAACCGCCGCGAGATCGCGAAGTTCAGCGCTCGCGACGCGGAGCGCTACCCGGAGTACGAGGCGATGCTCGAGCGGGCGGCGTCGGTCGTGGAGCCGACCCTCACGATGACGCCGCCGAACCTCCTCGACCCGGGGCTGCGCGACCTCGGCACGCTCGTCTCGCTCGGGCGGGCCTTCCGGCGACTCGGGCCCGCCGCGTCGGAGGCGGTGGAGGTCCTGACCGGCTCGGCGCGGACCATCCTCGATCGCTGGTTCGAGTCGGAGCCGCTCAAGGCGACGCTCGCGACCGACGCCGTCATCGGCGCCATGGCGAGCCCCTCCATGCCCGGCACCGCCTACGTGCTCTTCCACCACGTCATGGGCGAGACCGACGGCAAGCGCGGCGTGTGGGGCTACGTGCAGGGCGGCATGGGGGGCCTGACGCAGGCCCTGGCGTCGGCCGCGCGCGACCTCGGCGCGGAGATCCGCTGCGGCGCCGAGGTGGGTCGGATCCTGGTGCGCGACGGGGCGGTCACCGGCGTGGCGCTCGTAAGCGGCGACGAGTTCGTCGCGCCGATCGTCGCGAGCAACGCCGACGCCCGCGTCACCTTCACGCGGCTCGTCGACCCGCGCCTGCTCCCCCAGGACTTCGTCGAGGCGGTGAAGCGGATCAGCTACGAGAGCGCGTCGCTCAAGATCAACGTGGCGCTCGCCGAGCTGCCGAGCTTCCGCGCCGTACCGGGAACGGCGCCGGGACCGCAGCATCGGGGCACGATCCACATCTGCCCCGATCAGGACTACATCGAGCGCGCGTACGACGACGCCAAGTACGGCCGGCCGTCGTCCCGGCCGGTCCTCGAGTGCACGATCCCGTCGGTGGTGGACCCAACCGTCGCACCTCCGGGCAAGCACCTCATGTCGATCTTCGTCCAGTACGCGCCCTACAGGCTACGCGAGGGGGACTGGGACCGGCTCCGGGACGCCTTCGCCGACCGCTGCTTCGCCCTGCTCGACGAGTACGCCCCCAACTTCAGCCGCTCGGTCGTGGCGCGGCAGGTGCTGACGCCGGTCGACCTCGAGCGGGTCTTCAACCTCACCGGCGGGAACATCTTCCAGGGGGCGATGATCCCGAGCCAGCTCTTCGCCTTCCGCCCGGTGCCCGGCCACGCGGGCTACCGCACGCCGATCCGCGGGCTCTACCTCTGCGGCGCGGCCGCCCACCCCGGCGGCGGCGTCATGGGCGCCCCCGGCCTCAACGCCGCCCGCGAGATCCTCCGCACCCGTACCTGATGGGGGTCAGGCCTTTCCATTTTCCAGGGGGTCAGGTCTTTCCATTTTCCAGGCGTCGGTAACGTCGCGGTTCGATCCCGCTCGCCTATCGGCCGGTCATCGGGCCGCAGGGTGAGCCGCGGCGCCTGGCCGCGCAGGTCGGTCGTCCGGCCGCCGGCGCCTCTCGAGGATGGCGAAGGGGTCGAAGGCGGTCTGGAAGCCAGCGGACGGGCGTCCCGGGAGGCGGGGGCCGGGGCGAAGGAGGAGCTACCCGAGCAGGAGGGTGTCGTCCGAGACGGTCTGGCCGTGGCGCCGCTCGAAGAGGCGCAGGAGGTCCGGCACGTCGAGCGCGGCGCGCTCCTCACCCGACACGTCGAGCACGACGCGCCCCTCGTGGAGCATGATCGTGCGGGTGCCGTGGTCGAGCGCCTGGCGCATGCTGTGGGTGACCATGAGCGTCGTGAGGCGGTGCTCGGTCACGAGCCGTGTGGTGAGCGCGAGGACGTAGGCGGCGGTCTTGGGGTCGAGCGCCGCCGTGTGCTCGTCGAGCAGCAGCACGCGCGAGGGGCGAAGCGTCGCCATGAGGAGGCTCACGGCCTGGCGCTGGCCGCCGGAGAGGAGCCCCATCCGGTCGCCGAGGCGCGTCTCGAGCCCGAGACCCAGGTCCCTCACGCGCTCGGCCAGCTCTTGCCGCAGGGCGCGCGTGAGGGCCGGCCGGACGCCGCGCGTCCGGCCGCGCGCGGCGGCGAGGGCGAGGTTCTCCTCGACGGTCAGACTCTCGCAGGTGCCGCTCAGCGGGTCCTGGAACACCCGGGCGACGAGCGCCGCCCGCCGGGCGGTGGGCCAGTGGGTCACGTCCGTCCCATCCAGCTCGACGGTGCCGGCGTCGAGCGCGACGTCGCCGGCGATGGCGTTGAGCAGGGTTGACTTGCCGGCGCCGTTCGAGCCGATCACCGTCACGAACTCGCCGCTGGGGACGTCGAGGTCGAGGCCGCGCAGGGCCGGCGTCTCCATGGGGGTGCCGCGGTTGAACGTCACCGTCAGCCCGCGGACGCGGATCACGGGCGCCCCCCAGCGAGGCGGGCGCCGCGCGAGCGCCGCAGGCCCGGCAGCGTGAGCGCCAGCGCCACCAGGACCGCGGTGACGAGGTTCAGGTCCTGCGCCTTGAGACCGAGGATGTCGGCGTTGAGCGCCAGGGCAATGGCGAGCCGGTAGACGATCGAGCCGACCACGGAGGCGATGGTGCCGAGGACGACGCCGCGACCCGGCACGAGCGTCTCGCCCACGATGACCGCCGCGAGCCCGACCACGATGATGCCGACCCCCATGGACACGTCGGCGCCTCCCTGGCTCTGCGCGAAGAGGGCGCCGGCGAGCGCGACGAGGGCGTTGCTGACCGCGAGGCCGGCCAGGATCGCCCGGTCGGTGCGGACGCCCTGGGCGCGCGCCACCCGCGGGTTCGCGCCGGTCGCCCTGAGCGCGAGGCCGATCTCGGAGAGAAGGTAGAGGTCGACCAGGAGCGTGGCGACGACCACGACGGCCAGGAAGACCATCGGCTGGAGCCAGATCGCGGGGAGGCCGAGACCCTCGAACGGCGTGAACACGGTCGACTCGCCGAGCAGCGCCACGTTGGGTCGCCCCATGATCCGCAGGTTGATCGAGAAGAGGGCGATCATGGTGAGGATGCTGGCGAGCAGGTGCAGGATCTTCAGCCGGACGTTGAGCCACCCCGTGACGAGCCCGGCCACGGCGCCCGCGGCGGCCGCCGCGAGCGAGGCGAGCCAGGGGTCGGCGTCCGCGACGATCAGCGCCGCCGCGACGCCGCCCCCCAGCGGGAAGCTGCCATCCACGGTGAGGTCCGGGAAGTTCAGGACCCGGAACGAGAGGTAGACGCCGAGGCCGACGAGGCCGAACACGAGCCCGAGCTCGATCGCCCCGATCAGGGCGATCGAGCTCACGGCGTGCTCGCGCCTCGGTCGGCGCCCGGCTGCTTCACTGGACGACCACCTTCGCTTCCGAGAGGACCGCCTGCGGCAGGGTCACCCCCATCCGCTTCGCCGCCTCGGGGTTCACGTGCAGCTCGGTGATCTCGACCCCCTGCACCGGCAGGTCGCCCGGCTTCGCGCCCTCGAGGATGCGCAGCACGAGCTGGCCGGTCTGCCGGCCGACGTCGTAGTAGTTGAAGCCGACCGCGGCGATGGCGCCGCGCTTGACCGTGTCGGTGTCGCCGGCGAAGACCGGGATCTTCGAGTCGATGCCGACCTTGACGACGGCCTCGACCGCCGAGACCACCGTGTTGTCGGTGGGGACGTAGATCGCGTCGACCTTGCCGACCAGACTGCGAGCCGCGGCCAGGACGTCGCTCGACCTGGGCGCCGAGGCCTCGACGACCGTCATGCCGAACTCGGGCGCGTGCTTGCGGACGAGCTCGACCAGGACGACGGCGTTGGTCTCGCCCGGGTTGAAGACGACGCCGAGGCGCTTGGCCGTCGGCACGACCCGCGCGACGAGCTCGAGGTGCTTGCGGATGGGCGAGAGGTCGGAGACGCCGGTGACGTTGCCGCCGGGCCGCTCGAGGCTGGTGACGAGCTTCGCGGCGACCGGGTCGGTGACCGCGGAGAAGACGATCGGGATGTCCTTCGTGGCCGCGGCCACGGCCTGGGCCGACGGCGTCGAGATCGGGACGATCACGTCCGGGCGGTCGCCGACGAACTTCCGGGCGATCTGGGCGGCGGTGCCGGTGTTGCCCTGGGCGCTCTCGTACTCGAATCGGAGGTTGCGCCCCTCCTCGAAGCCCCGGGCCTTGAGTTCGTCGCGCACGCCGTCGCGCACGGCGTTGAGCGCCGGGTGGTCGACGATGGCGGTGACCGCGACGCTCTTCGTCTGCGACCAGGCCCGATCCGGGGCGGTCAACGCGGCGCAGGCGAGGACGAGGCCCGCGACCGCACGGGCTATGCGACTGTCGGTCATGGGGACACACTCCTGTTGGAGAGAGTCGGCCGGGGGGTTGGAACCCCTCACGATAGCAACACGATTACCTGCCGTCCAATCGGCTGCTCACTCCCTCACCCAGTGGCACGTGTACCCGCCCGGGTTCTTGACGAGGTAGTCCTGGTGGTAGTCCTCGGCCGGGTAGAAGGGGCCGGCCGGGACGATCTCGGTGACGACCGGACGGCCCCACCTGCCCGATTCGTCGACGCGCCGCTTCACCGCCTCGGCCGTCCGTCGCTGCGCCTCGTCGTGATAGAAGATGGCCGATCGGTACTGCGTGCCCACGTCGTTGCCCTGCCGGTTCGGCGTGGTCGGGTCGTGCATCCGGAAGAACCAGTCGAGCAGTGCCTCGTAGCTGAGCCGGTCCGGATCGAAGACGACCCGGATCGACTCGGCGTGGCCGGTCCGGCCGGTCTTCACCGTCTCGTACCGCGGCGCGGGGGTCGTCCCACCCGTGTAGCCCACCTCGGTATCGAGCACGCCCGGGATCCGGCGGATGATGTCCTCCATGCCCCAGAAACAGCCGCTGGCCAGCGTGGCGATCTCCGTCCGACCCATGGCGCACGTACCTCCAACGGCTCGCGGCCGACTTCCAGCGGCTCGGGACCGACTTCCGCTCCGGCCTCTGCGCGGGGCCCCACGGACCCGAAGGGCGCGTGGGGTGCGCCTGCCGGGCATCCGCGCCTCGGCGCGCCAACCGCCGGTGGCCGCTCGCCTCTGCGGCGCCTCCCGGCGCCGCGCTCCGGCCGAAACGAGTCGGCGTCTGCTCGACGCGCGCGGCCGCAACCCGAATGGTAACACCGCTCACCGACGCCTTGCGCACAAGCCACCTTGCGGTCTAGGCTGGCCGTGGAGCCAAGGGCGTGAGAACACGAGCGACAGTGTTGCTGTTCGCGCTGCTGCTGGGCATCGCCCTGGTCTACGCGTACGCGCGGCGGCCCTGGGGCGAGCGGCCGGCGCAGGTGCAGAGGCCGGCGGTTGCCGTGGCGAGTCCGACACCGGCTGCGGTCGAGACGCCGCCGCCGGCCGGTCCGCGCGCCGAGTTCAGCGAGGCCGAGCCGCCGAGCCCCCCGCCGGCGGTCCCGCCGCAGGCGCGACGGCGGCCGGACGGGGCGACCGCCGGCCGTTCCGCGGGCGACGGCGCGGGGCGGTCGGGCACGGCATCGCGCGCCAGGGTTCGCGTCAAGCCGACCACCCCTCGGCTCACGGACTACTTCGAGACCATCTCCACGGAGATCGGCAGCCGGTGGCAGGTGCCCGAGTCGGCGGGACGCCGGGCCGCCGCGGTTCCCGTGGTCATCAAGGTTGCCCGGGACGGCCGGGTCGTCTGGGCGCTGGTCGAGGGTTCCTCCGGCGATCCGGCGATCGACGGGTCGGTGAACGGCCTGATCGAGGACCTGAAGCGCGACGGCCTGCCTCCCCTGCCGGACCATTACCCGTACGACGAGCTGGACGTCGGTCTGGTGCTGAACGCCGCCACCGCGCGCTAGCGATACCGCCGAGCCGCGACCCGGATGCCGCCGCGCCCCGCGCCGGCGCGGGAAGGCCCGCCTCGCGGGGACCCCGCGGCGCGGCTTCTGGCCTTGCAGCCCCGGGGCGGCGC
>DATCKS010000398.1:0-4043 GCA_036562265.1 Thermodesulfobacteriota bacterium
GAGGCGCGCCGCGACCTCGGCGCGCAGCTCGCGCTGCACGTCGGCGAAGCCCTCGTAGCCGAGCTTCGCGAAGAACCGCACGACCGTGGCGGCGCTCACGCCGACCCGCTGGCCGATGGACGTGGCCGACTCGAAGGCCACGTGGGGGTAGTGCTCGACGACGAAGGCGGCCAGCTCCCGCTCGCTCTCCGTCAGCGCGGCGCGCCGCCGCTCGATTCGCTCGAGAACGTTCATCGGCTCAGCTCGTCCTCTCCCGTGGACCCGGGCAACCTGACTTGCACCTTTCACCCGCCCCGCCATGCCCGTTTCACGAACACGATGGTTCAGGTGACCCGGGTTCGGCCAGCGCTTCGGATCATGCTGCGTCAACAGGGCGCGGAACCGGCAGATCGAGAAGGTGAGCTGTCAAGAACGGCAGTCGAACTGATAGGAGCGCCGGCGCATGCTTCGCTGCGAGTGTGAACGCGGCCTGAGAGCAGAGCAGGCGGCGTCATCGGGCGTGAAATTCTCTATCCACTCATCGCCAGGTGCTGTAAGCTGCGTTTCATACCCTCCCCGTGCGCGCCCCCCATGCGCCTGTTCCGACGTGCGGCAGGCGCCCTCTCGGAGGTGGTCACCATGCGCATCAGGGTCCTCTTCCTCTCCCTCGTCCTCGTCCTCGCACTCGAGATCCCCACCGCCCGCGCGGCCGACCGCGTGACCGTCGCCGTCGGCAGCCAGGGCACGATGGACTACGTCCAGCTCGAGATCGCCCACGCGCTCGGCTACTTCGCCGAGCAGGGGCTGGACGTCGACCTCAAGTACTTCGCGTCGGGGACCATGGCCGCGACGGCGCTCCTCTCCGGCACGGTCGACTTCAGCGCCAACTCGTTCGACCAGGCGATGAAGACGATGCTCAAGGGCAAGCCGCTCACGGCCATCGCCGCGTTCACCGAGGTTCCCGGCGTGCGGATCCTGGTCGCGTCGGCTCACCGCGACGCCGTCCGGCAGCCGGCGGACCTCAAGGGCCGCTCGGTCGCCGTGACCGGGCTCGGCGCGTACAGTCACCTCATCCTCTCGCACGTGCTCGTGTCGAGCGGTCTTCGGCCGGACGACGTGGAGGCGATCCCGGTCGGGGCCGAGGCGCTCGCCGCCGCCCTGGAGAACGGCCGGGTCGATGCGATGATGGCGGCCGGCCTGCTCGGCGCGAAGCTGGTCGAGAGCGGCCGGGCGTACGTCCTCCTCGACCTGCAGTCGCGCGTCGCGGCCGAGCGGCTCTTCGGCGCGCCGTACCTCAAGGGGAGCCTCATGACGCGGCCCGGGGTCTGCGCGGAGCGGCCCGAGGTCTGCGCCAGGCTCGCGCGCGGCATCGTCAAGGCGGCCCGCTGGATCGAGCGCCGCGCCTCGGCCGACATCGCCGCCGCCCTGCCCGCCACCCTCGTCCAGGACCGCCGGCTCTACGCGGCCGCGCTCGACGAGAACCGCGGCGGCTTCTCGCGGACCGGCCGCATCGACCCGCGCGCCGTCGACACCGTCGTCGCGACCTACCGGACCTCCGGCGCGATATCGGCGTCGCAGGCCGTCGACACGACCGTCCTCTACGACAACCGCTTCGTCGACCTGGCGCTGGCCGAGGAGCGGTAGTCCCCGACCGGGAGCGCGCCATGGATCACCGCGTCCGCATCGCCTTTGCCACCTGCGGCGCCACGGTGGAGCGTCTCGAGCCGGTGAAGGCCCGCTTCGCCAGCGTCGCCGAGATCCTCCCCTTCCCCGCCGCCACCGACGGCAGCGACGCCGACGGCCTCGCGCCGGAGGTCGAGTGCGCGGCGCCCCACGTGGTCGTCGCCTTCCCGAAGGTGGCCGACCGGCTCCTCCGCGCGGGGCTCGCGGCGCCGATCGTCCCGATGGAGATGCCGGCCGACGTGCTGGTCGGCCGCGTGAGCGAGGCGCTCGAGCGCGCCGACTCGGTGGCGGTCCTGCCGCCGGCCGGCACGATCACCCCCTCGACCTGCCGGCTCCTCAGGCGACTCGGCGGCGCGGTCCACATCCTGCCGTACGAGAACCACGACCACCTGCGCACCCTCGTCGTCCGTTGCCGGCGCATGGGGGTCAAGGCGCTCGTCGGCAGCGAGAGCCTCAAGGAGATCGCCGAGCCGGAGGGGCTTCGGCCCTTCTCGCTGGCGGACGAGGCCGACGAGGCGTCGGGCGCCATGGGCCAGGCGGTGATCAGGGCCGCCTCGCAGGCCGCACCGCGTCACGCCTGTCGCGGCGAGGCGCTGGCGCGTTACGGGCTCATCCTCGAGAAGATCGCCCAGGGCGCCATCGGTCCCGACGACCTGACGCTCTGCGTCGACGCCGGCGGCCGGGTCACGGCGGCCTTCGCCTCACCCTGGGCGACCGGAGCCGGACGCGCCCTCGTGCAGGCGCGGCCCGGCACCCTCTCGGTCCTCGAGGCCGTGACCACCGCTGCATCCGCGACGACGGGCGAGCCGGCGGAGGCGGCCTCGCCGGTCGCCCTCGACCTCTACCCCCTCTCCCCAGGCGACGGCGGCGGCTACCTGGCCGTCGTGCGCGGCTCGCCCAGGCCGGTCGCGGCCCTCCCGGCTGGCCCGGCGCCGCTCCTCGCCGACCCGGCGGCAGGCGACCTGCTCGGCCGTCTCGACGCGCTGGTCGCCCGCCTCGACACGCTCGTCCGCGCGAAGCGCGCCCGCCACGCCCCTCGCCGCTTCCTCGCCTCGCTGCGCCGGCGCACCTTCCTGATCGACTGGGCGCGCGTCCGCTACTTCGAGTTGCGCGCGGGGCTGGTGTACGCCTCGCTGGTCACGGGCGAAACCTACGTGACCAACTACACCCTGGCCGACCTCGCCGCCCGGGTCGACGGTCGCGACTTCTTCCGCATCCACCGCCACGTGCTGGTCAACCTCAACTACGTGACGGAGCTCGAGCGCTACGGGGTGAGCCAGTTCCGCGTGGTCCTCGAGGGGCCCGACGCCCCCGCCTTCGTCGTCAGCCGGCCCGCGTCGGCCGCCCTGCGCAAACTCCTCAAGTACTGACGCCGCGGGACCCCCGAGCGGGGTCCCGCGCCTTCCGGTCCGGCCATAGTCCCCTTCCGCGGTCGCGTCGGCACGCGGCGCGACCGCCCCGTCGCGTCGCGCGTGCGGCAACGCGCTTCCGGTTCGTCCGTACCCCACGTCCGGATCGAGCCGGCGGGACGGGGCCGAGCCCCACGATCGGCCGCGGCTCGCGGCCGGCCGGGTCCGCATCGCCGTTTCCCCGGCCTGCTCCGTCCGTCAGGGCTTTGCGGCCGCCGGGTCATGGGGCAGGCTTGGGTCATGGTGAACGGCGTGGATCTCGATCGGCACGTGGCGACAGGAGACCTCGTGGTCCAGGTGGGCTCCGACGGCCGGGTCGCGTGGAGCGGCGGGGGCTCGCGTCTCGCCGGCCCCGCCCGCGGGACGGCCTTCCTCGAGTGGCTGGCGACGGCGCCCCCGGTGGTGGTCGCGGCGCGGCGCGATCCGGGCGGGGACCTGCTCCTCACCGTACGGCCGGCCGGATCGCCCGAGGCGCCGTCCGGCGAGCCGGCGGCCGCGCGCCGGACGGCCGGCGTCCCGAGGCGCCTCGTCGGCTTCAAGCGGAAGCGGACCTTCCTCTTCGACCCGTCGCGCGCCCTCGCCTTCGAGCTGCGCTCCGGCCTCGTCCACGCCTCGCTCGACGACGGCGAGAGCCTCGTGACGAACTACTCGGTGCGCGAGCTGACCGCGCGCCTCGCGCCGCTCGGCTTCTTCCGCGTCCACCGCGACGTGATCGTGAACCTCAAGCGGGTGCGGGAGATCGAGCGGATCGGCCAGGGACGGGTGCGCCTCGTCCTCGACACGCCCGAGGCGCACGGCTTCACCGTGAGCCGTCCCGCCTCCGCCCGCCTGCGACGCCTCCTCCGCTTCTGACCGCGCCTACCACCCCATCGCCGTCCGGAGCCGCCGCCCGACGTCGCGGCTGAGCACGAGCTCGGTCTTGGCGGCGTCGGCGAAGAGGAGCCGGTAGCGCTGGTGGGTCCAGGGGATCAG
>DATCKS010000433.1:0-4987 GCA_036562265.1 Thermodesulfobacteriota bacterium
CAGGCCTTTCCATTTTCCATGGGGTCAGGCCTTTCCGTTTTCCGGACCGGAGAACGGCGGGGTCTGCCCCCGCTTTCGAGTCGGTCGGGCAACCGGCTCCCGTCCACACGTGCCCCGGAGGGACCCTCCTCCTCGCCGTACTCGGGTCGCCGCTAGCGGGCCGACACGGGGGAGGAGACGAGAACCTGGCGCAGGCGAGCGTCGAGCGACCCGACCGCCGCGCTTCCGGCGAGGCGCACCGGCACGCGCCTTTCGTCCGTCGTGAGCCAGATCCGTCCCCGACCGCCGAAGAGTCCCCCTTCCTCGGTCGAACGCCCGTCGGCCTCGACCGGGAAGATCTCGATCGTCTCGAAGCGGCCGGCCGGCGTGCCGACGAGGACCGGCCCCCGCGCCTCGAAGGTTACCGCCGTCACCTCCTGCTTCCGATAGACCGGAACCGTCAGGCGACTGCCCGGCGCGAGCGGCTTCACGCGCAGGTGGTAGACGAGGCCGAGGCCGTCGACGACCGGCGTGTCGAGCGGCCCGGTGATCGTGTCGCCCGGGATCTCCCGCCGGACGAAGCGGCCGGCCCCCGGCTCGAACCTGACGACGCGGTGACGGTAGCGGCTCCGCTGCTGGCTCCAGGTCTCGGTCCGGCGCGTGAAGAGGAAGAGCGGGTCGAGGAGGCTCTCGATGCGGTCGTCGAGCCGGTAGAACCGCGCCACCAGGCCGCGCGTCTGCGCCGTGTAGCGAACGAGCAGTCCGGAGAGCCCGTCCACCGTCGTCGGTCCGAGGACCGTGAGGCTCGCGTCGCCCGCGCTGATCCCCTGGTACTCGACCTCGTACTCGAGGGACTCGCCGTCCGCGAAGGGGCGCGAGCCGGCGGGGAGCGGCGGGTAGGGGGGCGGCGTCGGCCGCGCTGGCTCCCGTACGACCTGCCCCTTGGCCGCGTCGTCCTCGCGGGGGAGGATCGCGGCGCCGGCCGCCCCGGGCCAGGCCAGGGCGGCGCCGAGGCCGCCGAGGAGCGTGCGTCGCGTCACCCGCACGAGGTCAGGCGTCCTGCGGCCGGAACTCGGCGCGTGCCTCGGGCAGCCAGGCCTTGATCTGCGCGATGCGGCGCTCGTCCGATGGGTGGGTCGAGAGGAACTCGGGGGGCTTCGAGCCGCTGCGGGACGCCTCCGCCATCCGCTCCCAGAAGCCGATGGCGGCCTCCGGGTCGTAGCCGGCGCGAGCCATGTAGCGCAGGCCGATCCGGTCGGCCTCGCTCTCCTGCTTGCGGCTGAAGGGGAGGATGACGCCGATCGACGCGCCGGCGCCGAGGGCGCCGACGATCGCCTTCGTCCGCTCCGGGTCGCCGCCGCCGAGCGCCACACCGCCGCCGAGGGCGATGATCTGCGCGAGTTGCCCCTGGCTCATCCGCTCGGCGCCGTGTCGCGCCGTCGCGTGCGCGATCTCGTGCCCCATGACGACGGCGAGACCGGCGTCGTCCTTCGTGATCGGCAGGATGCCGGTGTAGACGGCCACCTTGCCGCCCGGCAGGCAGAACGCGTTGACCTGCTTCGGGTCGTCGATCACCGTGAACTGCCAGTCGTAGTCCTTGCCGCTCGCCCGCGCGATCCGCTCGCCGACCCGCTTCACCTGGGCGTTGGCGGCGGGGTCGGTGGACACCTTCTGCCCCTTGAGGATCTCCTGGTAGGCCTGCAGCCCGAGCGCGATCTCCTGCGACTCGCTGAGGAGAATGAGCTGCGACCGCCCGGTCTCGGGCACGGTCGCGCAGCCGGCGGCGAGGGCCGCCGCGCCGGCGACGAGGAACTGGCGGCGACTGCAACAGGCGGCGTGCATCACCTGGACACCCTCCCTCCCGTTCGGTGCGGGGCATGATAGCGCGGCCGGCACCGGGCGCCCGCGGGTCGGCCGAGCTACAACCATCCCATGAGCCGGGATGCCGGGCGACCGGACGACGAGCGCGCCTTCGCCGAGGCGCGCGCCGCGCTCGTCGCCGCCCTTGCCGCCGAAGGGGTGGGCGACGAGCGAACGCTCGCGGCCATGGCGCGGGTGCCGCGTCACTGCTTCGTCCCCGAGGCGCTCCGCGACGTCGCGTACGAGGACCGGGCCCTGCCGATCGGGGGCGACCAGACGATCAGCCAACCGCGCATGGTCGCCGCCATGACCGCCGCCCTCGCGCCGAAGGCGGACGAGTCGGTCCTCGAGATCGGCACCGGCAGCGGCTATCAGACGGCCATCCTCGCGGAACTCTGCGGGACGGTCTTCACCATCGAGCGGCGGGCGGCGCTGGCCGCCCAGGCGGCGGCGCGGCTCGCCGCCCTCGGCTACACCAACGTGCGCACGCGGGTCGGCGACGGGCGACTCGGGTGGCCCGAGGCGGCCCCGTTCCCGGCCATCCTGGTCACCGCCGGCGCGGAGGCGCTCCCCGAGGCGCTCTGGTCGCAGCTTGCCGAGGGTGGGCGGGTCGTGGCCCCGCTCGGGCCGGCGCGGGGGCTCGTCCTCACGCGGATCGACAAGACGGACGGCGTCCCCCGCACGACCACCTTCGGCCGCTGCGCCTTCGTGCCGCTCCTTCCCGGCGAGGTGCCGGACGAGGAGGACCGAACGTGAACCCCGTTCGCGAGGCCTTCGCCCTTGCCGGTCCCGTCGGACCGCTCGAGGCGCTGTACGAGATCGACGTGTCGGACCGCGGGGCCGCGGCCCTCGTCCTCCACCCGCACCCGCTCTACGGCGGGACGATGCACAACAAGGTCGTCTACCGGCTGGCCCGCGCCCTGAGGCGCGCCGGCCTCGCCACGCTGCGCATCAACTTCCGCGGCGTCGGCGCGAGCGCCGGGCGCTACGACGAGGGGCGCGGCGAGGTGGACGACGCGCGGGCAGCGCTCGACTGGCTCGCGGCGCGCCACCCGGGGCGGCCGCTCTGGGTGGCGGGGTTCTCCTTCGGGGCCTGGGTGGGCGTGACGCTCGCGGCGAGCGACCCGCGCGTCGTGCGGATCGTCGCCGCCGGCCTGCCGGTGCGTCTCGATCGCCTCGCCACCGTGGCCGACCTCGGCGATCGGCCGCTCCTCGTCGTCCAGGGCGAGCACGACGAGTACGGCCCGCCGTCCGCCGTCCGGGACGCGCTTGCCGCACGCCCGACCGCCACGCTCCACGTCGTGCCCGGCACCGACCACTTCTTCGAGGGACGCCTCGACGATCTCGAGCGCGAGGTGCTCGCCTTCGCCGAGCGCGGCCTCGACGCCGACGCGAGTCCGAGCCCTCGCTCCTGAACCCGGCCCTGGCACAGGGATTGCGCATAGGGCGCCGGCGCGCGACCCCGGAGGGTCGCACCACGGCACGAAGGAGGCCCATCGATGGCACGCGCGGAATCCCAGCCGGGCTCCCAGGCACAGGGGATGACGGAGAAGGCCAAGGAGGCCGGCACGCAGGCGATGCGGAAGGCCGACGAGATGACGAGCATGCCGATGCGGGCGGGCGAGCAGGCGCCGTCGAAGGCGTACATGGCCGCCGTGGTCGGCTCGATCCTCGCGTCGCTCGGCCTCTTCCTGGCCGGGCGCACCGCGGCCGGCATCTTCGTCGGCCTCTGGGCGCCGACGATCCTGAACCTCGGGCTCTTCAACAAGCTCCTGCAGCCGTCGCAGGAGTCGTTGATGCGCGGCGAGCAGGGGCAGGGACGCATGGGCGGGACGACGACCGAGGCCGGCCGAGCCCTCTAGGCGCGGCGGCAAAGCCGCGCCGCCACGCGCGGGCAGGAGCGTTCCGCCGCGCCACGTCGTCGGGATCCCGACGGCGCGGTCGGCGGTCCGCTCCCACTCCCGTCCCGGCGCGCCGCGCGCGGGGCGCGTACGGCTCGTCTCGCCGCGGCTCCGTGCGGCAGACCAGGTGGACGGGGTCAGGTTTCGACCCCGTCCTGCACCTCGGACGGCGGCGCGGGGATCGGCCCGACCTCGCCGGTCGAGGCCCGACCCGTGCGGCCGGGGAGGCCTGCCGCGGCGCGGGCGGCCGCGCGGCGCACCGCCAGGACGAGCTGGTGCTCGTCGAACGGATCGGGCGCGACGACGACCGCCGCGCCGGCCGGCAACGCGGCTGCCGTCTGCTCGGTCGTCACCACGACGACCGGCGAGCCGTCGGTCAGGCCGTCGGCCAGCGCCGCCTCGGAGCGACACACCTCCACCGCGAAGCCCTCGAACGCGAGCACGTGCTTGATGAGATAGGCGATCGTGCGATCGCCGGCAAGGCAGAGCACCCGCATGGCCTGTCCCCCATCGACGCGCGCGGACCGGATGCCGGCTACGCGGCGGCCGCGCCGCGCCGCGTGCCGTAGCACGCGGCGTGCCGGGCGACTGGGGGCTGGTCCCAACGGACTCCGGTTCTGCGCTAGAGGGTGGGGCGGTCGGCCGCCACGCCCATGACGTGATAGCCCTTGTCCACGTAGAGCGTGGTGCCGGTGATGCCCGAGGCGAGCGGCGAGGCGAGGAAGGCCGCGGCCGTCCCCACCTCCCTCGCGGTCAGCGCCTCCGGGAGCGGCGAGTTGGCGGCGTAGTACTCGATCATCTTCTCGATGCTCCCGATGGCCGACGCGGCGCGCGAGGCCAGCGGCCCCGCGGAGATGACGTTCACCCGGTGACCCCACTTGCGGCCCGCCTCGTAGGCGAGGACGCGCGTGTCGCTCTCGAGCGCGGCCTTGGCCGACGACATGCCGCCGCCGTAGCCCGGCACGACCCGCTCGGACGCGAGGTAGGTGAGGGCGAGGAACGAGCCGCCGGGACGGACGAGCGGCCCGAGCCGCTGCACCATCGCGGCGTACGAGTAGGCGCTCACCGACACCGCCGCGAGGTATCCTTTGCGGCTGGTCTCGAGCAGCGGCTTCTTCACCTCCGGGCCGTTGGCGAGGCTGTGCACGACGATGTCGAGGCAGGGGCGGCCGAAGTCGGCCTCGAGCCGGCGGGCGACCCCCTCGATGCTCACGTCTCCCTGGTCCTTGTAGCGCTTGTTCTCGCGC
>DATCKS010000437.1:0-1628 GCA_036562265.1 Thermodesulfobacteriota bacterium
GCTCAGGCGGGCGACCCCGGTGCCGGCGACGTCGTTGTACTCGACCTTCACCCGGTGCGTGCCGGCCGTCACCGTCACGTCCCTCGTGTAGGTCTTCGGCGCCTGCTGGCGCCACTGGTCGATGACGAGCGAGTCGCCGACCCAGACTCGCATCCCGTCATCGGTCCGGGCCGTGAAGCGGTAGGTCCCCGCCTCGAAGGTGAAGTCCCCCTCCCAGCGGACCGAGAAGGGGCGCGCCGGCCACCCGGCCGGCAGCGTGGTGCCGTAGTCGAAGGCGATCGCGTTCACCGTCCGTTGGCTCCGGACGGCACCGGAGAGGTCCGCGCTGGCGTAGACCGTCTCGCGGAACGCCCCGGTCGGGATCGTCTGGGCGATCGCGCCGATCCGGCCGAGGGCGACGCATCCGGCCAGGATCGACACGGCCAGGAGGAGTCTGAAGATCGATCGAAGATGCATGTCGGGCCTCCAAAGGCTTGCACGCAGGACGAGCGAGCCTTTGTGAAGCATGCGACATGCCACCGGTTCCGCGCAGTGACGAAGGGCATGAACGTCCAGGCAAGTGGCGGTTGCCTGGTATCGCTCTGCGATATTGGCGGATTGCGACAGAGTCCGTTTGCGTCCTCGGCGTTACAGGATTGTGCGCGGACGCGCCGGCGTGCGAGGCGATGGGCGGGACGGCGGGTCCCGATGAGGCGGATGGGGGCGAGGGATCGGCAACGTCGGGGACGGCCCCGATCGGGAGGTTACGGCGCGCCCTCCGGAGCGCGGCGGGTCCGGCCGCCGGCCGGCTGCCGGACCGCCGCGATCTGGATCACCTCGCCCGCCTCCCAGGCGTTGGCGCCCGGTGCGACCTCGGGGACGGGGATGTCGGCGAGCATTCGCCGCCGCCCCTCCGTGAGGATTCCGAGGCGGCGGTTGCGATCCGCGAGGCGCTTCGGGTCGAGCTGCCCGTCGGCCGTGAAGCCCATCATGAGATGCGGGATGCCGAGCGGGAGCGCGTCGCCGGCCTCCGTGTCCCACGTCTGCCACGTCTTCCCGTAGGTGCTCGCCATGTGCTGGAGCATGGCGCGCTCGGCCGCGGGCGGCAGGCCGGGGAACACCGCCATCCCCGACGTCATCTCGTAGTGATGGCTGTGCCAGAGCGGCTTCTCGTCGTCGGGCAGCGTCCGGAAGAGGCGCTCGCTGACGATGTACTCGATGCCGATCAGCTTCGCGTCGCGCGTGTTGCCGTCGTAGATCACACACTGCATGAGGTCGTCGTTGAGCATCGCGCAGTAGTGATGCGCCTCTCGCTGGTGCCCCATCTCGCCGCTCCGGAAGTGGAAGCCGTCGAGATAGGCGTTGATGGCCGCGATCGGCGCCCGGCTCTGGAGCGCCCGCGCGCCGGCCTCGAGGAGCCGCATCCGGGGCGGGGTGGGGCTGCCGGGCGCGTGCACGTGCGAGGGGGAGTTGTCCCGGCTGCGGCGCCGCCAGGCGCCGAGCATGGCGTATGCGGCCGCCGGCAGGGCGAGCCAGGCCACGCGAGTCCTCATCGGCCACTCCTCGACATCGGGCGCCGGGTGCCGTCTCGCACCCCGGCCGTCGAGAGCCCCCGGTGCAAGCTCCACCCCCGCCCGGGGTCAGGCCTT
>DATCKS010000446.1:0-2317 GCA_036562265.1 Thermodesulfobacteriota bacterium
CCCTGGCGAGGAAGGCGTTCAGGAACTCGAGGAGCGTCCTGTTGTCCTTCCTCACCGCCCAGGCGGCGTAGGACCGGCCGCCGATCCGCTCCCCGAGTTCGAACACCTCCGGCTTCTCGCTCACGAGCGTCGAGAGGGAGACGATGTTGTGGATCACGGCGTCGACCCGCCCGTTGACGAGGTCCTGGTACGCTTCGGAGAATCCGCTGTACTGGACGATCTTGCCGAGCGACCCGCCGGTCTTCTTCAGCTCGGCCTCGAGTTGCGGCAGGACCAGGAAGGAGGCACCCCCTTGCTGCACGCCGAGGGTCTTGCCCGACAGGTCCTCGAGGCGCCCGATCGAGGCGTCCCCCTTGCGCTTCACGTACGCCATGGTCGACTCGGCGATCGGCATGGTGAACGCGAGCGCTCTCGCTCGCTCGTCGGTGATCACCACGGCCGAGAGCGCGACGTCGTACTTGCCCGACGCGACGCCGGGGAGGATCCCCTGCCAGGGGAGGATCTCCTGCCGGATCTCGAAGGGCGCCTCACGGCGCAGGAGCGCGAGCAGCTCGTGGTCGTAGCCCATCGGCTTGCCGTCGACGACGAACTCGAACGGCGGGTAGTCGTCCTCGGTGGCCACCACCATGTAGCCGCGCGCCTTGATCTCGTCGAGCGTCGCGGCCGGCGCGGCCCCGGCCGCTGCGACGATGCACCCCAGTGCCGTGAGGATCCCGGCCAGCGGCCGGGCGACCCGAAGACCGTGCACGACGCCTCTCCCCTTGTCGAACGTCCGTTTGCCAGTGCGTCCCGCTGCGGGGAACGCGCGTTGAAGAAGCAACGGCCGTACCGGCCGCATCGCCGGGAGGCGCGGCGGCAAGTGCGCGCCGCGGCTCGGAGCGCGCTGCCCGCGGGTCGGGGCAAAGAGGTCCCATGCTCAGCCGATGCGCACGCGGGCGAGGCGATCGCCCACGCGCTGGGCAACGTGGAGCCGCAGGAGGGGCGGGTGGTCGGGTCGTGACGCGAGAGGTCGGCGGCCGCTGGTCGATGCTCGGCTGGATCTGCCTGGCCGAGCTGGCCGGCTTCTCCCCGTGGTTCTCGGCGACGGCGGCGCTGCCGAGGATGCCGATCGACTGGGCGACGGCGGCCACGCCGGCGTGGCTCTCGATGGCGGTGACGCTCGGCTTCGTTGCCGGCACCACGGCCAGCGCGGCGACGACGCTGGCCGACGTCCTCGGGGCGAGGCGGCTCTTCGCTCTCTCGGCCCTGGCCGCGGCGCTCGCCAACGCGGTGCTCCTCGTCCGGCCGGAGCACCCGGAGGTCGTCCTGGCGTCGCGCTTCGTCACCGGCGTCGCGCTCGCGGGCGTCTACCCGCCCGCCATGAAGCTTGCCGCGAGCTGGTTCGTCGAGGCGCGCGGCCTCGCGGTGGCCGCCCTCGTGGGGGCGCAGACGCTCGGCGCCGCGGTCCCCCACCTGCTCGACTACGCGGGCGGCCTCGACTGGCGGGTCGTCGTCGCCGGCACGTCGATCGCGCCGGCGGCCGCGGCGCTCCTCGCCCTGGGTGTGCTCCGCGACGGGCCCCACCTCGCGCCCCGCGCCCGCTTCGACCCCCGCCAGACCGCGGCCCTCGTCCGCGACCCGGCCGTCCGCCTCGTCACGCTCGGCTACTTCGGGCACATGTGGGAGCTGTACGCGATGTGGACCTGGATCGGGACCTACGTCGCGGAGGCGTTCACCCGCGCGGGACTCGCAGGGGGACCTGGGCTCGCGGCGCTCGCCACGGCGGCGGTGTTCGGGGCGGGGGGAGCGGGGTGCCTCGCCGCGGGGCTCCTCGGCGACCGGATCGGCCGCACGGCGACGACGATCCTCGCCATGGCGTCGAGCGGCGCCTGCGCCCTCGCGGTGGGCGCGCTCTTCGACCGGCCGGCCTTTCTGGTCCCGCTCGTGCTCTTCTGGGGGCTCGCGGTCGTGGCCGACTCGGCGCAGTTCTCGGCGGCGTTGAGCGAACTCGCCCCGAGGGGGTACGTCGGGACGGTCCTGTCGCTCCAGACCGCGAGCGGCTTCCTCCTGGCCGTCGTCTCGATCCGCGTCGTCCCCGAGGCGGCGTCGGCGTGGGGCTGGCCCTGGGCCTTCGCGCTGCTCGCGCCGGGGCCCTTCCTCGGGTCGCTCGCGATGTGGCGCCTCAGGCGGCGGCCCGAGAGTCTCGCCCTGGCGGGCGGCCGCCGCTAAAGCCCCGACCACCTCGCCGGCCGGGCGCCCCTCAGAACCCGACGGTCACGCCCACCCGAACCACCCAGGGGCTGTCGTAGGGCTCGTCGCGGGCGTCGCTGTCGTAGAG
>DATCKS010000450.1:0-6241 GCA_036562265.1 Thermodesulfobacteriota bacterium
GCACTCGACCGGCGGCGTGGGCGACAAGGTGAGCCTCGTCCTCGCGCCGCTCGTCGCCGCGGCCGGCGTGTCGGTGCCGATGGTCTCGGGGCGGGGCCTCGGCCATACCGGCGGCACGCTCGACAAGCTCGAGGCGATCCCCGGCTTCCGCACGGACCTCTCCGTCGAGCGGTTCGTCGAGCAGACGGCGCGGCTGCGCTGCGCCATGATCGGCCAGACGGCGGAGATGGCGCCGGCCGACCGGCGGCTCTACGCGCTGCGCGACGTGACGGCGACGGTCGAGAGCATCCCCCTCATCACCGCCTCCATCCTCTCGAAGAAGCTGGCCGAGGGGATCGACGCGCTGGTGCTCGACGTCAAGGTGGGACGCGGCGCCTTCATGCGCGAGGAGGCCGACGCGCGGCGGCTCGCCGAGTCGCTCGTGGCGACGGCCCGGGAGGCGGGCCTGCCGGCGGTCGCGGTCCTGACCGACATGGAGGACCCCCTGGGCCTCGCGGTCGGCAACGCCCTCGAGACGGCCGAGGCGATCCACGTCCTGCGCGGCGAGCGGGGGCCCGGCCTCGACGACGTGCGGGAGGTGACGCTGGTCCTGGGCGGGTTCATGCTCGTGCTCGCCGGCGCGGCGGCCGACCCGGGGGAGGGGGCCGACGTCCTCGCGCAGCTCCTCGACCGCGGCGCGGGGCTCGAGACGTTCCGCGCCGTCGTGGAGGCGCAGGGGGGCGACCCGGCGGTCGTCGACGATCCCGGACGCCTGCCGATCGGGCCGGTGGAGCTGCCGGTGCCGGCGCCGCGCGACGGCGTCGTGGCCGGGATCGACGCCTTCGCCGTGGGGCAGGCGGTCATGCGGCTCGGCGCCGGGCGGGCGCGCGCCGAGCACGCGGTCGATCCGGGCGTCGGGGTGGTGCTCGCCGTGCAGCGGGGGGACGCGGTACGGGCCGCGATGCCGCTCGCGCGCGTCTACGCCGGCAACGAGGCCGCGGCCAGGGAGGCCGCGCGCGAGATCGAGGCGGCGTTCGAGCTTGTGCCCCCGGGCACACGGGTGGCCCCGCGATCGCTCGTGCGCGGCGTGGTGGAGGGCGGCCGCTGACCCATGCGCGTGTCGCCCGCGGCGCTCGTGCGCCGCCTCTCGCCGGCGCAGCTCGTCCTGCTCTCCTTCGCCGGGGCGGTCGTCGTCGCCTCCGGCGTCCTCACCCTGCCCGGGATGGCGGCGCCCGGGACGCCGGCGGTCGGCTTCGTGGACGCCTTCTTCACGGCGGCCTCGGCCGTCTGCATCACCGGTCTCACCACGGTCGACACCGCGACCCGGTGGAGCCCCTTGGGCCAGGCGGCGATCCTCCTGTTCGTCCAGCTCGGCGGCCTGGGGATCATGACCTGCTCGACGCTCCTCGTCCTGCTCGTGCGGGGGCGGTTCTCGGTGCGGGGGCGCATGACCCTGCAGGACACGCTCGGCGGCGCGTCGGCGGCCGACCTCCGACGCCTCGTCACGACGGTCTTCGTGTCGACGTTCGTCATCGAGGCGATCGGCGCGGCGGCCCTGGCGGCCCGCTTCGCCCTCGAGATGCCGCCAGGCCGGGCGATCTGGTTCGGCCTCTTCCACGCGGTCGCCGCGTTCAACCAGGCGGGCTTCTCCCTTTTCCCGGACAGCCTGGCGCGCTACGTCGGGGACCCGGTCGTGAACGTCGTCGTCACCGCCCTGGTCATCCTCGGCGGGCTCGGCTTCCTCGTCATCGGCGAGTTCTGGCACCGGCGCGGCGCCGGGCCGGGCGCCAAGGGGCTCTCGCTCCACACGAAGGTCGTCCTCGCGACGAGCGGCGTCCTCGTGGTGGTCGGCGCGCTCGGCTTCGCCCTGCTCGAGTGGCGCCACGCGCTGGCCGGGCTCCCCTGGCCGGATGCGCTGCTCGCCTCGTGGTTCCAGGCGGTCACCCCCAGGAGCGCCGGGCTCTCGACCGTGGACTACACCCGGCTGTCCAACCCGACGCTCCTCTTCACGGTCGTGCTCATGTTCATCGGCGCCGCGCCCGGCTCGACCGGCGGCGGCGTCAAGGTGACGACGGCCGCCATCGTGTGGGGGCTCGCCCGGAGCCAGTTCGCGGGCGAGGAGCGGGTGCACCTCTTCCGGCGCGCCGTCCCGCACGAGGCGGTGGCCCGCGCCGTGACGATCGCGGCCTTCGCGGTCGCGGCGGTCGTCCTGTTCACCCTCGCCCTGCAGATCACCGAGGCGAACGGCCCCGTCTCCGAGGCGCGCCGGGGCCTCTTCCTCGCCCTCCTCTTCGAGGCGGTGAGCGCCCTCGGCACCGTCGGTCTCTCCCTCGGCGTGACCCCCGAGCTGTCCGACCCGGGCAAGGTCCTGATCGCGCTCGCCATGTACGTCGGGCGGGTCGGGCCGCTCACCCTCACCCTCGGGCTCTCGCGGCCGACGCGCGGCCGCTTCGAGTACTCCGAGGCGCCGGTCATCGTCGGCTAAGGGGGGTTCGATGCCGGTCCCGCGCGCCATCCGACGGGTGTTGAGGCGCATCTCGCCCGCGCAGCTCGTGCTCGGCTCGTTCGCCGCCGCGATCGCGATCGGCACGGCGCTCCTCATGCTCCCGGCCATGGCGGCGCCCGGGACGCCGCCGGTCGGCTTCGTGGATGCCCTCTTCACGGCGACCTCGGCCGTCTGCGTGACGGGGCTCGCCTCCGTCGACACGGCAACCCGGTGGAGCGGCCTCGGGCAGGCCACGATCCTCCTCCTCATCCAGCTCGGCGGTCTGGGGATCATGACCTGCTCGACGTTCCTCGTCCTCCTCGTGCGGGGGCGGATCTCGGTACGGGGGCGCATGACGTTGCAGGACACGCTCGGCGGCGCGTCGGCCGCCGACCTCCGGCGCCTCGTCGCGACGGTCTTCGTGTCGACGTTCGTCATCGAGGCGATCGGCGCGGCAGCGCTGGCGGCCCGCTTCGCCCTCGAGATGCCGCCCGGCCGCGCGATCTGGTTCGGCCTCTTCCACGCCGTCAGCGCCTTCTGCAACGCCGGTTTCGCGCTCTTCTCGCGGGGGCTCGTCGACTACGTGGACGATCCGACCGTGAACGTCGTCGTCCCCGGCCTCGTGATCCTCGGCGGGCTCGGCTTCCTCGTGATCGGGGAGTGCTGGGCGCGTCGCAGGGGGAAGGCGGCGCAGCGGGAGCTGTCGCTGCACACGAGGCTCGTGCTCTCGACGACCGCGCTCCTCCTCGGCGCCGGGATGGTCGGCTTCTTCCTGCTCGAGCGGGCCAACACGCTTGCCGCGCTCCCCTGGCCGGCGAAGGTGATGGCCGCCTGGTTCCAGGCGGTGACGCCGCGGACCGCCGGCTACAACACGCTCGACTACGCCGACCTCACCAATCCGACCCTCCTCTTCACGATCGTGCTCATGTTCATCGGCGCCGCGCCCGGCTCGACCGGCGGCGGCGTCAAGGTGACGACGGCGGCGATCCTCTGGGGGATCGTCAGGAGCCAGCTCGCGGGCGAGGAGCGGGTGCACCTCTTCCGCCACGCCGTGCCGCGCGAGACGGTCGGCCGGGCGGTCACGCTCGCCGCCGCCGCGGCGCTCGCCGTCGTCGTCGCGACGCTCGCCCTGCAGGTGACCGAGGCGCACGGCCAGGTGTCGGACGCGAGTCGGGGGCTCTTCCTCGAGCTGCTCTTCGAGGCGGTGAGCGCCTTCGGCACCGTCGGGCTTTCGACCGGCGTGACGCCCAGGCTCTCCGACGCCGGCAAGATCGTCATCGTGGCCATGATGTACCTGGGCCGGGTCGGGCCGCTCACCCTGACCCTCGGCCTCTCGCGGCCGACCCGCGGGCGGATCCAGTACCCGGAAGAGCCGGTCGTGGTAGGGTGAGGGATAACCATGTCGCTCTTCGCTGTCATCGGCCTCGGCGCCTTCGGCTTCAACGTCGTCAGGACGCTCCACGATCGGGGGCAGCGGGTGATCGCGATCGACCACAATCGGGAGGTCGTGCAGGCCATCAAGGACTTCGCCTACAAGGCGGTCCTCGCCGACGCGACCGAGATGGAAACGCTCGAGGCGCTCGAGCTCGGCCGGGTGGACGCCGCCATCGTCTCCCTCGGCCAGAAGATCGACGCGTCGATCCTCGTGGTGCTCCACCTGAAGGAGCTCGGCACGCCGACCATCTACGCCAAGGCGCTCAACGAGGACCACGGCAAGATCCTCGCGAAGATCGGCGCCACGGAGGTCATCCACCCGGAGAAGGAGGTGGCCAACCGTCTGGGCCGCAAGCTCGCGGCCCGCAACGTCGTGGACTACCTCCCCTTCACCGAGGGGTACTCCATCGTCGAGCTGGCCCCGCCGCGCGAGTTCATCGGCAAGACGCTGCGCGAGCTTCGCATCCGCAACCGCTTCGGCGTCCAGGTCATCGCCGTCAAGGAGGTGATCCCGGACCGCGTGAGCCTCGTCCCCTCGCCGGAGTTCGTCGTGAAGGACAGCGACATCCTGATCCTCATGGGCGCCGACGCCGACCTCGACGCCATGCAGCGGTACGTCCGGTAAGGCCATGGCGTTCTTCGGCGTGCTCGGGCTCGGCCGCTTCGGGTCGAACGTCGCGCGGGCGCTCTACGAGCGGGGCGAGGAGGTGCTCGCGGTCGATCGCGACCCCGAGCGGGTGCACGAGATCCGTCCCTTCTCGAGCCAGGCCCTCCTGGCCGATATCCGCGACCGGGAGGCGCTGGTCCAGGCCGGCATCGCCGAGGCCGACGCGGTCGTCGTGAGCGTGGGGCAGGAGATGGAGGCGTCCATCCTCGCGACCCTCTACCTGCGGGAGCTCGGGGCCCGCAGGATCGTCGCCAAGGCGATCACGCTCGACCACGCGAAGGTGCTCAGGCGGCTTGGCGCCTCGGAGGTGGTCTTCCCGGAGCGCGACATGGCCTATCGCCTGGCCGAGCGGCTCGCCACGCCGAACGTCTTCGAGCGCTTCGCGGTGTGCGAGGGGGTGAGCGCGGTCGAGCTGGCGGCGCCGGCGCCGATCGTCGGCCTGACGCTCGGAGAGGCGGCGCTCCGCGCGCGCTACGGCGTCACGGCCGTGGCGATCCGCAAGCCGGACAACCAGGTCATCGCCGCGCCGGACGGCTCCGAGCGCGTCGAGCGGGGTGACGTGCTCGTCGTGATCGGTCCCGACGACCGGGTGCGCGCGTTCGAGCGGCTCTAGCGGGCGGGCCGATGGCGGGGAAGGGGAGAGGCTCGCTCCGCGAGGTGCTCGCCGTCGCCACGCGTCTCGGCCTCACCTCGTTCGGTGGGCCGATCGCGCACCTCGGGTACTTCCACGAGGAGTACGTCGTCCGCCGCAGGTGGCTCGACGAGCGGAGCTATGCCGACCTTGTCGCCCTCTGCCAGTTCCTGCCGGGCCCGGCGAGCAGTCAGGTCGGCATCGCCGTCGGGATCCTCCGCGCGGGGCTTGCCGGGGGGCTTGCCGCCTGGCTCGGCTTCACCCTCCCGTCGGCGGTCGCCCTGGTGCTCTTCGCCCACGGCGTCGGCGCGATGGACGTCGGCGGGGCGGGCTGGCTGCACGGTCTCAAGGTGGTCGCCGTGGCGGTCGTCGCGCAGGCGGTCTTCGGGATGGCGCGGAGCCTGGCCCCCGATCGGCCGCGGGCGACGATCGCCGTCGCCGCCGCCGTCGCGGCCACGGCCTGGCCGACGGCCCTGGGACAGGTGGCGATCATCGCGTCGTCGGGGCTGGTCGGATGGCGCTGGCTCGCGGCGCCGCCCCCGGCCCCGAAGCCGGCCGTCCCGCTCCCGGTGACTCGCCGCCAGGCCGCGGCGGCCTTGCTCCTCTTCGCCGGCCTCCTCGTCGGGCTGCCTCTGGCGCGGCAGGTGGTGCCGAGCGAGACGCTCGCCGTCTTCGACAGCTTCTTCCGGGTCGGCTCGCTCGTCTTCGGCGGCGGCCACGTGGTCCTGCCGCTCCTCCAGGCCGAGGTCGTGCCGCCGGGATGGCTCACGACCGAGCAGTTCGTCGCCGGCTACGGCGCCGCCCAGGCGGTTCCGGGCCCGCTCTTCACGTTCGCCGCCTACCTCGGCGCGCTGATGCGGCCGGGGCCGGGCGGATGGGCCGGCGCGGCCCTCACGCTGACCGCGATCTTCCTGCCCTCGTTCCTCCTCGTCGTCGGGGCGCTGCCGTTCTGGGACCTCCTGCGCGGGCGAACGGGCTGGCGGGCGGCGCTTACGGGGATCAACGCGGCCGTCGTCGGCCTCCTGCTCGCCGCCCTCTACCACCC
>DATCKS010000452.1:0-5007 GCA_036562265.1 Thermodesulfobacteriota bacterium
GTATGGGCCCGAGCATGGGCGGCCTACCGGCGAGCGGCGGCGACCCACAGGTCGGCCGCGCGCCAGACCTGCTCGGTGCACCCCTTGAGGCGGGGCTGCTGCTCGAGCATGTACCGGGAGAGCGCCAGGGAGGGCCGCGGCTCGTTCAGGGCCCGGCGGCCGAGCACGTCGAGGTCCTCCGCGAGCACCTCGACGGGGATGTGCGAGAGGTCGGCGATGCGGGCGAGGAGGGCCTCGAGTTCGGTCTGCGCGCTGGTCATGGCCAGGGAAGGCTACCAGATGGGCGGCTTGCCTTGCAACGGGACAGACGCCTGCGCCCCTTCCGTCAGAAGTAGAGGTACGCACCGAGCGCCCCCTCCCAGGCGTCGGGCACCTTCGAGCCTTCGAGCCCGAGCGAGAGCGAGCGCGTGAGGTGCACCTTCGCGGTGATCGTGTACTCGTACGTCCGCCCGGGGTCGAAGTCGACCAGGTAGCGCCACGACCCGGTTGCCAGGAGCGACACCCGGTCGCCCAGCCGGGCATGGAGCCCGCCGGTCGGCCCGATGCCGAAGCGGAACGCCCGATCGACGAACTCGTCCGACACGAGCGCCTCGGCGTCCGCCGTGAGGAACGCGGTGGCCGCCGGAAGGCCGGGGAGCGGAACCGCGTAGCCGGCGCCGACGTCCGCACCGCCGGCCAGGCAGTCGCGGCAGCTCTCGTCGCGGACCGTCTCGGCAAAGACGGAGAACTTCCACGAGGCGTCGCGGCTGAACCGCGAGATCGGCGACAGCGACGCCACGCGCACGAGGGCCAGCTCCTCGAGCCAGAGCGTGTCGGGATCGGGGTTGTACCTGAGCCGCGTGGCCCCGAACTCGATCTGCGCGTGGTCGGGGTAGCCGTCGCTCGGGTCGGTGAGGTCGTGCAGGGCGAACCGGAAGTCGAGGCGCTGGAAGGCGCCGAGCCGGTCGGAGTAGCCGGCCGAGACGCCGAGGCGGATGGAGTCGTGCCCGACGCTCGGCATCTGGTCGAGCGGCGGAGCGAACGTCGGGTTCGGGCCGTCGGCGGGGACCTCGCTGCGGCGCTCGAGGAGCCGCTGCTTCCTGTGCGTCGCTTCCGGCTCGTTCGCGATGAGCGGCCGCGCGTAGCGGGCGTCGACCAGGTCGAGCGCCGCGTCGAGGACCGCGGCGCGCCGCTCGGGGGGCATCTCCGGCGGCAGCGGCGCCTCCGGCTCCTCGGCGATCCGCTGCACCAGGCGAATCTCGTCCGGGCCGAGACGCGCGGCTCGCCGCTCGAACTGCGTCCAGATCGAGGGACGGTAGCGCACCTCCCGGACCAGCCCGGGGCTCTCGAAGAGCGCCTTCACCGTGTCGGCCGGGATCACCCACCACGGCAGGTGCTCCGTCAGCTCGAGCGACGGGTCGGCCGCCTCGAGGAGCGTCAGGATGTGATAGGAGCAGTTCTCGGACAGGTAGTAGTAGTCGAACCAGGACGCGCCGAGTTCCCAGACGTGCGCGACGACCATCTCGAGCTGCTCGGGCGTGAGGTCGAGGTCGTACTCCCAGAGGTCGCGCTTCTCGAAGTCGTTGTAGAGGCGCACCTTGTAGTAGTAGGGCCAGTAGGTCCACTGACCCTTGAAGCCGCCGGAGAGCCCCTTGAACGCGTACACGAGGGCGTTCCGGGTGTCGACGGTCGCCGCGTACTCGATGCCGTAGTCGAGCAGGTCGAGGCGCCGCGTGCCGGCGCCGTGCGGCGACTTGTTGATCCGAAGGAACGTGTGGCCGAAGGCGGACGACGGGTTGTTGAGGTAGTAGGACGAGAAGACGAGCGTCGCCGAACGCGGGGCCAGGGTGGCCCGGAACGTCTCGAAGCGCGAGCAGGTCGGCGCCGGCAGGCGCGACGGGTCGAGGCCGAGCGCCGATCGGAGCCAGCGGTAGCGCCCCGGGAACCGGCACTGCGGGTGCTGGTCCGGGTCGGGGCCGACCGGCTCGAAGAAGGCCGTGATCGTGGCCGCGAGTTCCGCCTCGGGATCCGTCCGGCCGTCCGGGGCGAGGAAGAAGGCCGGCCCGTCGACCTGGCTCTTCCAGCCTCCGAGGAGCCCTCGCCTGTAGTGGCCCAGGCGCAGCCACTGCCGGTCCTCGTGCAGCGCCCGGGCGCGTGCCGTCTCGAGGAGCGCCGTCAAGTAGTCGGCGGCGGCCGGAGGTTGCCGCGCGCCGGCCGCGACCGGACACGCGACCAGGAGCACGATCGATGCGAGGAGGCACAGGCGGGCCGTGAGGGTGGGCATTCGGGAGACGTGCGGCTCGAGCGGACCGGCGGCCGGGGAGGACCGGTCGCCGGTCCTCCCCGGCGGCACGCGCGGGTCACACGACGCGCTCGCGCGAGAGGCGGTCAGCCGAGACGCTGGCAACCTTCGGCCAGCGACGGGTTCTTCCTGACGCTTTCGAAAACGCTCTCGGTGACCTCGGCGCTCGGCCGGCCCTCGGAGGCGAAGATGACCTTGAAGTCGCCGCGCAGCGTCCGCCCGACGGCCGCGCTGTCGGAGCAGCCGAGGATGGCGGCCAGGTGGTCGATCGTCTCGCCGGAGCCGCGCGCCACGTCCTTCGCGAACGCCTCGCGGTTCACGTCGATGAAGAGCGACGCCGCCGGCCGTCCGGTCGGGCCGCCGCCCGGGTTGCAGTTGGACGTGCCGAACGTGATGCCGAACGTCTGCGTCCCGAACGTCGCGTTGGTGGTCGACGCGAGCACCTGCTTCCATCTGGTTTCGTCGTTCTGGAACAGCAGCGTGCCGAGACCGCAGCCGGCCATGCTGTACTGGTTGCCGCCCATGATCTGGGCCCGCGCATCGTCGAGGCCGAAGGCGGCGAGCGCCGCGACGAACGCGGCGAGACCGAGGACCTTTCGCATTCGCGTTTCCTCCTGGGGGTTGGCGAGTGCACCGTTGCCGGGCCGAATACGGCCGGGTTCGGACGACGGGCGGCGCGTTGCACGGGTCCGGCCGAAATTTCGGTGGCCGTCACCAGACGCCGCCGCGGGAGCGGCTCGACGCGGCGCGTCCAGAACGAGCGTCCGATGAGGGGAGCGATTCGATGAAACCCGATCGCGTTCGGGGAAGACGGCCGGTGGCCTCCCTGGCCGAGCCCGGGACTGCACTCGCCGCGCTCGGGGACGCCGTCGTGGCCTGCCGCGCCTGTCCCCGGCTGGTCGCGCACCGCGAGCGGGTCGCGGCCGAGAAGGTGCGCCGGCACGCCGCCGAGACGTACTGGGGCCGCCCCATCCGCGCCTTCGGCGACCCCCGGGCGACCCTCGTGATCGTCGGCCTGGCCCCCGCGGCGCACGGCGCCAACCGGACCGGCCGGCCGTTCACCGGCGACGGCACGGGTGGAGCGGGAGAGTGGGTCGCGAGAGGTCTCTACGAGATCGGCAAGGCCAGCCGGCCGACGTGGCGCCAGGCGGACGATGGGCTCGTCCTCGCGGGGGTGCTCGTCACGAACGCGGTCCGCTGCGTCCCGCCCGGCAACCGGCCGACCGCCGAGGAGGTGCGCCGATGCGCGCCCTTCCTTGCCGCCGAGCTGGCCGCGCTCCCTGCGCTGCGCGTGGTCCTGGCGCTCGGCCGGGTGGCGTTCACGGCGCTCCTCGACGCGTGGCCGGCCGCCGGAGGGGGACCCGTACCGTCGCCGAAACCGACGTTCGCGCACGGGAGGGAGCTGCCGCTCGCGCCGGGCCGGGCCCTGGCCGGTGCGACGCTCCTCGCCGCCTACCACCCGAGCCGGCAGAACACGAACACGGGACGACTCACGTGGCATATGTGGCTGCGCGTGCTCCGGCGGGCGGCCGAGCTGGCCGGCGGCGGGACGATCGGCCGCGACGCGTGATCGACGCGGCCCGAAGGAGGGAGGGAGGGGACGCTCGGCCGCCCCCTCCCCGCGACGGGGGACGGCTACCAGGGGCGCGAGGCTGCGCTGGCCACCTGGCGGCTCGCGGCGACGGCGGCCAGGTCGTGCACCCGCTCGGTGAGCCGCTCCACGTCGGCGGCGCTCACGAGCCTCGTGCTCGCCCGGCCGTCGGCGTCCCGGGCGTCGATGGTGGCCGAGCCGTCCTCGTGGCGCGCGACGCTGTAGGTCTCCACCCGGCCGTCCGGATAGCGGACCGTCGTCCGAAGCACCGACTCACCGGTCTCCAGCGTCGACGTGATCGTCCTGGCCAGCTCGCCCTTCCGGTACTCCTCGATCACCATGGTCCGCCGCTCCGGCGTGGCGGTCATCGTCTGCACGAGCCGCACGTCGCCATGCTCGACCACACGGGTCTCGGGCTTACCCTGCACGGTCACGGGATTGTTGCCGGTCCAGAACTCGATCGAGTTGATGATGATGGCGTCGACCAACATCGCGATCCCGTAGACGGGGACGATCACCAGGCCAAGGAAGACCAGCTCCTGGACCCACTTCTCCGGGGAGACGCGCTTGTTGAAGTTGTAGACGCTGCGGGTGAGGTTGAAGCCGCCGAAGCAGCCCGACGTGGTGAAGAGGAACGCGATCAGCGTGAGGCTCACGCCGAGCGTACGGACCATTCGGTTTCGCATGATGTGGCTCACTCCTTTCTCGGGTCGAGCGCGGACGTCGAACCGTTGCGGGACGAGATCGGAGAACGGCGCGGAGTCTACGATGCCATGGGGCGGCGCGTCAACCGATCGCTTGCAGGACTGGCGACCGATCGCATGGGCGAAGGCGCGTCAGCACCGGAACGATGCGGTCGGCCGCGGACCTGCTCGGCGTGCCGGAGGGAGACGCGATCGTCGTGGCGGGTCGGCTTGGCGATGACCGGTATCCGGTCGTGGGCGAGGACCGGGCGTCTCGGCACCCCGGCGAGGGCCGTGCCGTCGGGCGGGCCCTCGCCGGGGTGCAGGCGACCCTAACGCCCCTTCACGATCGTGCAGAACTCCCCGTAGATGCCGAGGATGTTCCTGGCCGTGTGATCGACGGCCGACACCTCGGTGATGCCGCCGTTGGCCTTGGCCGCGGCGATGCTCGC
>DATCKS010000468.1:0-2709 GCA_036562265.1 Thermodesulfobacteriota bacterium
CGGTGGGCGTCATCTCGGTCAGCGCCAACATCATCCCCGCCGACGTGAAGGCGTGCGTCGACGCGTGGGCGGCCGGGCGGCCGGACGAGGCGAAGCGCTGGCACGACAAGATGGTCCCGATCCACCAGGCGATGTTCGTCGAGACCAACCCGGCGCCGGTCAAGACCGCCATGGCGATGCTCGGGATGATCGAGGGGGAGATCCGGCTGCCGCTCTGCGGCCTCTCGGAGGCCAACACCGAGAAGCTGCGGTCGGCCCTGCGGCAGTACGGGCTGCCGGCCTGACGCCGATGTCCCCCATCGCGCTCGTCGTCACCGGGGCCGCCGGCCGCATGGGGAGCCGGATCCTCGCGCTCGCCGCCGAGGCGGGCGACTTCCGCCTGGTCGGCGCGCTCGAGCAGCCGGGCCACGACGCGCTCGGCCAGGACGCGCACGCCAGGCTCGGCCTGCCGCCCGCCGGCGTGCCGATCGCCGCCTCCCTCGACGACGCCGCCTGGCGTGCGGCGGACGTGGTGGTGGACTTCTCGTCGCCCGAGGGGACGCTCGCCACGCTCGCCGCGGCCGCCGGACGGCCGCGCGGCTGGGTCATCGGCACGACCGGGCTCACGGCGGCCCAGAAGGCCGAGGTGGCGCGGCTCGTCGGCCGGGCGCCCGCGGTCGTCGCCTCCAACATGAGCGCCGGCGTGACGCTCCTGCTCGCCGTGGTCGAGGACCTCGCGCGGCGGCTGCCCGACTTCGACATCGAGATCACCGAGGCCCACCACCGGCACAAGCAGGACGCGCCGTCCGGCACCGCCCTCTCCCTCGGCGAGGCGGCCGCGCGCGGCCGCGGCGTGACGCTCGAGCGGGCGGGCGTCTTCACCCGCCACGGCCGCACCGGCGAGCGCCCGGCCGGCGCCATCGGCTTCCAGGCGATCCGCGCCGGCGACATCGTGGGGGACCACACCGTCATGTTCGCCGGCGTAGGCGAGCGGATCGAGGTGACCCATCGCGCCCACTCGCGCGACACGTTCGCCGCGGGGGCCCTCCGGGCCGCCCGCTGGGTGTGCGCGCCGGACCGGGCGCCGGGCGTCTACGACATGCGACAGGTGCTCGGACTCTGATGCGCCTCTTCGTTCTGATCGGCGCGCTCGTCCTCCTCGTGCTCCTCGTCCGGTCGATCACGGCCGGCGGCGGGCGGCGGACCATCGAGGCCGCGAGGCGGCCCGTGGCCGGCGAGGAGCTGGTGCGCGACCCGGTCTGCGACACCTACGTGCCGCGCAGCGCGGCGGTGAGCGCCGCTGTCGGCGGCGAGACGCGGCTCTTCTGCAGCCGCGCCTGCGCCGAGCGGTACCGGGCGGCGGCGTCGTGACGACCCACGAGGCGCCGGCGCATCGCTACATCGTCGTCGAGGGGCCCATCGGGGTCGGCAAGACCAGCCTCGCCCGCCGGCTGGCCGACTCCTTCAAGGCCAGGCTCGTCCTCGAGCCGGTGGCGGAGAACCCCTTCCTCGAACAGTTCTACAAGGACCGGCGGAAGTACGCCTTCCAGACGCAGCTCTACTTCCTCACGGCGCGCTACCAGCAGCAGCAGGAGCTGGCGCAGCCCGACCTCTTCGCGAAGGCGGCGGTCGGCGACTACCTCTTCGCGAAGGACCGGATCTTCGCCTACCTGAACCTCGACGACACCGAGCTGGCGATGTACGAGAAGATCTACAAGATGGTCGAGCCGACCGTGCCGCGGCCGGACCTCGTTATCTACCTCCAGGCGCAGATCGACGTCCTGCGCGAGCGGATCCGGCGGCGCGGCCGCGGGAGCGAACGCTGGCTCGAGCCCCGCTACCTCGAGGAGGTCGTCCAGGCGTACAATACGTACTTCTTCCACTACGCGGACTCGCCGCTGCTCGTCGTGAACACGACCGACGCCGACTTCGAGAACAACCCCGACGACTACGCCGACCTCCTGCGCGAGGTCCGCGCCATGGGGCGGGGGACGCAGTACTTCGTCCCCCGTCGGCGCTAGGCCCGAGGGGCGGCATGGCCGGTTTCAGCCTCCGCAGGTGGGCGCTGGTCCTGGCCCTCGCCCTGGCCGCCTGGCTCGGCGACCTGCTCCGGCTCCCCTTCCCGTACGTCCCCCCGACGGCCAGGCTCCTGCCGGCCATCATGGCCGGCGCCTTCCTCGGCCCCGGTCCGGGAGGGCTCTCGCAGGGGCTCTTCGCCGGCGCCGTGCTGGTGGCGGCCGCCGCGGGGGTCGGCGAGGCCGACGGCGTCAGGGCCGCCCTGCCGCCGGACCTCGGCTACCGGCTCGCCCTGCCGCTTGCCGCAGCCGCGGCCGGGCACCTGGCCGGCCCCGACCGGAAGGCGACCGTGACCCGCGTCCTGGCCGCCGGCCTGGCCGCCCTCGCCATCGTCGACGGCCTCGGCGTCGCCGCCCTCGCCTGGCTCCTCCCCCCGAGGCTCCCCCAGCCGATCGCCGCCTCCGGCATCCTGCGGGTCGGCGTCGCCTTCCCGCTGCCCTGGGATCTCCTCCAGATCGCCGTCGCCGCCGCCCTGGTGCCGCGCCTCCGCAGGCGGGCGCCCTGGCTTGCTTTCCCAGATAAATCGCTGTAATATAACCGGTCCGCCCGAAGACCGGGCGGATAGGCCCGGATCATGGCGGAAGACGGCCGGCAGGTCATCGCGACCAACAAGAAGGCGTTCCACGACTACTTCATCGAGGAGCGCTACGAGGC
>DATCKS010000472.1:0-1737 GCA_036562265.1 Thermodesulfobacteriota bacterium
GACGAAGAGGAGCCTCATGACTCCGAGGATCGACAGGCGGTGAGCCAGCAGTACATGCTGGGCGAGACGCGCGCGATCATCGCCGCGCCGGCGCTCGGGACGAGCTTCGCCGTCTCCCTGAGCCCGGACGGCGCGGCGGGCGACCGGGGGCCGCCAGGCGAGGCGAGCGACACCCCGATGCCGCTGCCGAGGAAGACGATCCGGAAGACGACCCCTGCCCGCCGGACGTGGTAGTCCGACGTGACCACCGTCAGGTTCCGGACGCCTGCCGCCGCCAGCACGAAGCGCGTGTAGAGCGCCTCGTCGACCGTGTTCCGGACGCCCGAGGCGCACTCGCGCTCGGAGCCTCCCGCCTCGAGACACCGCGGATCGTAGAGGGTCGAGACCGCCCGGGGCGCGAGCCCCGCCTCGACCAGGCGGCGCGCGTACGGCATCCGATCGGAGTCGCCGCCGAGCACCACGATCAGGTCGGCGGGGGGCGGCGTGACGCCCGGCTCGATCCGCAGCGCCATGACCGCCGTCCCCGCGAGGACTGTCAGGAAGACGGCCGCGAGCAGCCCCGCGGCCATTCGCCGTGTCGTCTTGCCGATCGCCACTACGCCAGCAACCGCTCCACGCTGCCCGCGACGCGCTCCATCTGCTCCTCGGTCATGTGCGAGTAGAGCGGCAGGGCGAGCCCGGCCGCCGCCGCCCGCTTCGTCTCCGTGAGCTTCCGGCTGAGCCGCATCGGGAAGCGCTGGAACACCGTCTGCTCGTGCACCGGTGGGAAGAAGTACCGCTTCGTCTGGATGCCGGCCTCCCTGAGGGCCGCGTAGACCTCGTCCCGGCTCCGCTTCGCGCCCTCGCCGATGAAGAGCACGAAGTAGTTGCCGCTCGTCGTCCGGTCGGCCGGGTACTCCTGCACCCAGCAGCCCGGCAGCCTGGCCAGGCGCTCACGATAGCGCGCGATGCGGGTGAGCCTCGCGCGCACCAGGGCGTCCATGTTCCTGAGCGACAGGAGCGCCACCGCCCCGTGCAGCTCGCTCATCCGCGTGGAGAGCCCCAGGTTGATCATGTCCTCGACGTTGTCGGGGTCCTTGCCGTAGTCGCGCATCGAGCGGATCCGGGCCGCGATCTCGTCGTCGTCCGTCGTGACGAGCCCCCCCTCGACCGCCGTCACCACCTTCGTCGGGCTCATCGAGAAGACCTCGAGGCGGCCGAACCGCCCCGCCGGCTGCCCCTTGTACGTCGCGCCGAGCCCCTGGGCGCTGTCGAAGTACACCGGGAGGTTCCGGCGCCGGCCGATCTCGAGCAGCGCGTCCACGTCCGGCGGGAGGCCGTAGATGTAGACCGGGCAGATCGCCGACGTCTTCGGGGTGATGTTCCGCTCCACGTCGTCCGGATCGATCGTGCAGGTGCCCGGCAGGCAGTCGACGAACACCGGCACGAGGCCGTTCCAGAGGAGCGCCTGCGCCGTCGCCGCGAAGGTGAAGGACGGCACGATCACCTCGCTGCCCGGCGGCAGCCCCAGGGCCCGCGGCGCGAGCATGAGCCCCGAGGTGCACGAGGAGAGCCCGATCGCGTGCTTCGCGCCGGTGCGCCGCTTCGCCTCCTCCTCGAACGCACGCACCGCCGCGCCGACCGTGACCACGCCGGACTCCCAGCTCTCGGCGAGCACCTGCTCGACTTCGGCCAGCGACGGCAGGGTCGGGCGGATGATGGGGAGCACCTCGGATCCCTGAAGAGCAGCACCCGCCG
>DATCKS010000473.1:0-4320 GCA_036562265.1 Thermodesulfobacteriota bacterium
GCGAGGAACTGCCCCTTCTTGATGTTCACCGGCTTGCCGGTCGCGGCGACGTCGACGATGAAGTCGGTCTGCCGGCAGAGGAAGGCCGGGACCTGCAGGATGTCGAGCACCTCGGCGGCCGGCGCGATCTCCTCGTGCCGATGGACGTCGGAGAGGACCGGCAGCCCGGTCTCCCGCTT
Source organism: Thermodesulfobacteriota bacterium (assembly GCA_036562265.1). Classification (GTDB taxonomy): domain Bacteria; phylum DASVDK01; class DASVDK01; order DASVDK01; family DASVDK01; genus DASVDK01. Next base: position 180 of record DATCKS010000473.1, read on the forward strand.
CACCTTCGCGAGGATCTCGAGCCCCTTCTCGAGCCCCGGCCCGCGGAAGCCCCTGACCGAGGTCCGGTTGGCCTTGTCGTAGGAGGACTTGTAGACGAGCGGGATCCCCGCCTTCGCCGCGATCTCCTTCAGGCGGCCGGCGTGATCGAGCGCCTCCTGCTCCCCGTCGATGACGCAGGGCCCCGCGATGACGGCGAGCGGCGCGCCGCCGCCGATGGCGACCGGACCGATGTCGATCCGGCGGGTCGACGCGATCACCGGCCGACCTCCACCTGGCCCTTCCGCTCGACCGCGACCTTGCGCGCGATCGGGACCCCCAGGGCGCGCCGCTGCTTGAAGGCGAGCGCCGCGCCGACGAAGTCGCGGAAGAGCGGGTGCGGCGCCATCGGCCGGCTCTTGAACTCCGGGTGGAACTGGCAGCCGAGGAACCACGGGTGCCCCTCGAGTTCCATGATCTCGACGAGCCGGCCGTCGGGCGACTCGCCGGTGACCACGAGGCCGTGCTCGGCGAGGAGCGGCCGGTAGGCGTTGGCCACCTCGAGGCGGTGGCGGTGCCGCTCGGAGATCTCGAGCGTCCCGTAGGCCCGGTGCGCGAGCGAGCCGGGCGTCAGGCGGCAGGGCCAGGCGCCGAGGCGCATGGTGCCCCCCTTCTCCTTGACGTCCTTCTGGTCGGCCATCAGGTCGATGACCAGGTCGGTCGACGGCTGGCTCCACTCGGCCGACGACGCGTTCGGCAGCCCGGCGACGTGGCGGGCGAACTCGACCACCGCGAGCTGCAGCCCGTAGCAGATGCCGAAGTAGGGCACCTTCTCCTCGCGCGCGTACCGAACGGCCGCCATCTTGCCTTCCACGCCCCGCTCGCCGAAGCCGCCCGGGACGAGGATGCCGTCCGCCTCGAGGAGGTTCGCGTCGACCTCGCCGCGCTCGAGCTTCTCGCTGTCGACGTAGAGGAGGTCGACCGCCGTCTCGTGGGCGAAGCCGCCGTGGACGAGCGCCTCGGTGAGGCTCTTGTAGGACTCCTTGAGGTTGACGTACTTGCCGACGATCGCGATGCGCACCCGCTCGCGCGGCTCGCGCGCCTTGCGCACCAGCTCGCGCCACGGTCCGAGGTCCGGCGCCTTGGTCCAGATGTTGAGGAGGTTCACGATCTTCTCGTCGAGGCCCTCCTCGTGGAACAGGACCGGCACCTCGTAGATCGACTCGACGTCCCTCGCCGTGATCACGGCGTCGCGGTCGACGTTGCAGAAGAGGGCGATCTTCGCCTTGAGATCGGGCGGGATCGTGCGATCGGTGCGGCAGACCAGGATGTCGGGCTGGATCCCGATCTGGAGGAGTTCCTTCACCGAGTGCTGCGTCGGCTTGGTCTTGAGCTCGTCGGCCGTCTTGATGAAGGGGACGAGCGTGAGGTGGACGTAGCAGACGTTCTCCCGGCCGACGTCGCTCCTGAACTGCCGGATGGCCTCGAGGAAGGGGAGCCCCTCGATGTCGCCGACCGTACCGCCGATCTCGACGATGACGAGGTCGACCCCCTTGGCGAGCTTGTGGATGCTCGACTTGATCTCCTCGGTGATGTGCGGGATGACCTGCACGGTCGCGCCGAGGTACTCTCCCCGCCGCTCCTTGCTGATGACGTTGTGGTAGACGCGGCCGGTCGTGACGTTGTTGTCCCGGGAGAGCTTCGTCGTCGTGAACCGCTCGTAGTGCCCGAGGTCGAGGTCCGCTTCGGTCCCGTCGTCCGTGACGAACACCTCGCCGTGCTGGAACGGGTTCATCGTCCCGGCATCGACGTTGATGTACGGGTCGAACTTGAGCATCGCGATGGTGAGGCCGCGCGCCTCCATGAGCGCGCCGATCGACGCGGCGGCGAGCCCCTTGCCGAGGGAGGAGACCACACCGCCCGTCACGAAGATGAACTTGGCCCGATGCGCCATCAGAGGTCTCCTTGAGCCGCGACCAGCGCCTCGGCGCGGCGCAGGTCCTCCGGCGTGTCGATGCCGATCGAATCGTGGTCGACCGCGACGACCTTGATGCGGATCCCGTGCTCGAGCGCGCGGAGTTGCTCGAGCGACTCGGCGGTCTCGAGCGGCGTCGGTGCGAGCGACGCGATCCGCAACAACGTGTCGGGCCGGTAGACGTAGAGCCCGATGTGCTTGGCCGCCTGCGGCGAGCCGTCCGCCGGGCGGCCGTCGCGCCACCAGGGAATCGGGGCGCGCGAGAAGTAGAGCGCGTAGCCGCGCGCGTCGGTGACGACCTTGACCGTGTTCGGATCGTCGAGGACCTCGGCCCTGGTGATGGGCGTGGAGAGCGTCGCCATCTCGACCGCCGGGTCCTCGAGGAGCGGCGCCACCGCGCGGTCGATGGCGAGGGGATCGAGCAGCGGTTCGTCCCCCTGGACGTTGACGACCGCGGTGACGCTGCCGTTCGGAAGGCCGCGCACGACCTCGGCCAGCCGGTCGGTGCCGCTGCGGTGGCGAGGCGACGTGAGGACCGCCCGGCCGCCGAACCCGCGAACCGCGTCCGCGATCCGCTCGTCGTCGGTGGCCACGATCACATCGTCGACGCAACGTGCCGCCCGGGCGCGCTCGTACACCCAGTGAATCATCGGTCGTCCGGAGAGAGGGGCCAGCGGCTTGCCGGGGAACCGGCTCGAGGCGAAGCGGGCGGGGATGATGGCGAGGACCGTCACGAGACCCCTCGGGGCGGGCAACGCGCCCACTCTACATGAGCGCCTTCCGCCAAGTCAAGGGATGCGCGCGACCCGGTCGTCGGCCACCCGATCGTCGTCGGTCGTCGCATCGTCTCCTTACGGGAACACCGCCGTCGCATCCAGGCCCGCGTCCTCCGGAAGCCCCAGGGCCAGGTTCGCGCACTGGATGGCCTGGCCCGACGCCCCCTTCACGAGGTTGTCGATCGCCGACGCCACGACGACGCGCCCCACGCGCGAGTCGACGGTGAAGCCGACGTCGCAGCGGTTGCTGCCGCGCACGTGCTGCGTGGCGGGCCACCGGCCGGCCGGCAAGAGACGGACCGACGGCGAGCCGGCGTAGAAGCGTTCGAACGCCGGCGCGAGGTCGTCGCGCGACATGGGCCTCGCGAGCGACGCGTACACCGTGGCGAGAATGCCGCGGCTCATCGGAATCAGGTGCGGCGTGAAGGACACCCGCACCGGCTTGCCCGCCACCTCCGACAGCTCCTGCTCGATCTCCGGCGTGTGGCGGTGGACGCCGACGTTGTACGGCGAGACTCCCTCGGCCGCCTCCGTGTAGAGGTACGTCAGCTCCACCTTGCGCCCCGCACCCGAGATGCCGCTCTTCGCGTCGGCGACGAGGCTCGACGGGTCGACGGCGCCCGCCGCGAGAAGCGGCGCCGCGGCGAGGATGCACGCGGTCGGATAGCAGCCGGGCACCGCCACGAGCTGCGCCGTGCGGATCGCCTCGCGGTGCAGCTCGGGCAGCCCGTACACCGCCTTCGCGAGGTACTCCGGCGCCGCGTGCGACGTCCGGTACCAGGTGTCGTACAGCGCGGGGTCGTGGAGCCGGAAGTCGGCCGAGAGGTCGATCACGCGCGCGCCCGAGCGGAGCACCTCCGGCACGATCGACATCGTCGCCTTGTGCGGGAGGGCGAGGAAGACCGCCTCGACCCCCTTGCCGACGGTCGCCGGGTCGAGCGGCTCGAAAACGAGGCCGTCGTAGGCGCGGCCGAGCGAGGGGTGATGCGCCGACACCGACTCGCCGGCGGCGCGCTCCCCGGTCGCGCGCACGACCTCGAGCGACGGGTGGCGGGCGAGCAGGCGAAGCAGCTCGAGCCCCGTGTACCCGCTGGCCCCTGCGATCGCGACCGGTCGCCGCTTGCTCATCGTCCCTCCGTTGGGCTCGGGGGGCCCACGCACCCCCAAGCCATTCGCCCGGCCTTGCCGGCCCCCCGAGACCCCCGGCTCGCCGCCGCGGCGGTCGCCACGAACGCCGAGGGGGGAGAGGCCCCCGGGCCTCTCCCCCCTCTCGGTCCGGCGCGTGGCCGGGTAGGTGTGTGCCCGGGGTCTAGCGCTTCGAGAACTGGAAGCGGGCGCGAGCGCCGCGCTGCCCGTACTTCTTGCGCTCCTTCTCGCGCGCGTCGCGCGTGAGCAGGCCCGCCTTCTTGAGCG
>DATCKS010000476.1:0-3899 GCA_036562265.1 Thermodesulfobacteriota bacterium
TGCGCCGGTGCGGTTCAGTTCGTCCGTCCCGAACGTCTCGAGTCACTCCTCGCGGGGAAACCCGGAGAATCTGCCTCAGCCTTGCGCGCGCCCTCGGCCTCCCGGCCGCCGTCTCCCGGGTCATGCGCTTCGAGGACGAGATCGCCATCGTCGTGGAGCGCTACGACCGCGTCCGCACGCCGGCCGGTCTCGCACGCGTCCATCAGGAGGACACGTGGCAGGCGTTGGGACTGCCGCCAACCAGGAAGTACGAGAACGACGGTGGACCCGGCGCGCGCGACATCGTCGAGCTGCTCCGTCTTCACTCCCGATCACGCGACGAGGACGTCGCGACGTTCGTCGATGCGCTCGCCTTCAACTGGTTGATCGCGGGCACCGACGCCCATGCCAGGAACTACTCGCTCCTGATCGGCAGCGCCGGAGAGGTGCGCCTCGCGCCCCTCTACGACCTTGCCAGCGCGCTGCCGTACGCCGATCTCGATTCGTACCGGCTCACGCTCGCCATGAAGATCGGCGGCCCGTATCGCCTCCGTGACATCGGCATCCGGGACTGGCGAAGGCTCGCGCGAGAGCTGTGCCTCGATCCGGATGCCGTCGTCTCGCGGATCGACGGGCTCGCGAGCCGGCTCCCCGATCTTGCCGCCGACACGAGGCGAGCGGCGCTGGACGAGGGTCTCGCCCACCCGATCGTCGCCAGGCTTGCCGAGGCCGCGGCGGCACGTGCGCGCGAGTGTCGAGCGGCCCTGCACGCGGGTCGTGGGGCCCCTCGATGCCCGTGACGCCGCGTCGCGCCCCCCCGGCCCTTGCGCGCGCGCCGATGGAAACCGGCCGCCCGCCATCGCGGTTCGTATATGAGGGGCGGTGCCGATGCGGGACCTCAACACCTTCGCCCGGTTCCGGGAGCGGCTCGGCCTCGACCGCCCGCTGGTCGTCCAGTACGCGACGTGGCTCGGCCGCGCGCTCACGGGGGACCTCGGCCGGTCGCTACGCACCAATCAGCCGGTCACGGAGGCGATCCTCGATCGGCTCCCGGTCACCCTCGAGCTGCTCGTCTTCTCGCTTGCCGTGGCGCTGGCGATCGCCGTTCCGCTCGGCATCGTCTCGGCCGTCCGGCGCAACTCCGGCATCGACCTCGCGAGCACCGTGTTCGCGCTCGGCGGCTTCTCGCTGCCCGGCTTCTGGCTCGGGATCGTGCTGATCTACGTCTTCGGGCTCCTGCTCCGGTGGCTCCCCTCGTCGGGCTTCGTCCCGCTCGGCGAGAGCGTGCCGGAGAACCTGCGGTCGCTCGTCCTGCCGGCCTTCACGCTCGGCACCGCGCTCGCGGCGCTCGTCACCCGCCAGCTCCGCTCGGGCATGCTCGAGGTGCTCCGGCAGGACTTCGTCCGCACGGCGCGCGCCAAGGGGCTCGACGAGCGGCGCGTGATCGGCCGGCACGCCCTCAAGAACGCGCTCATCCCGGTCGTCACGGTCGTCGGCCTCCAGGTCGGGCAGCTCCTCGGCAACACGATCGTCACCGAGACGCTCTTCGCCCTTCCGGGCGTCGGCCGCCTGATGATCGACGCCATCTTCAGCCGGGACTTCTTCGTCGTGCAGGGGGTGATCCTGTTCCTCGCGGTCGGCTACGTGCTGTCGAACCTCGTCGTGGACATCCTCTACTCGTATCTCGACCCGCGGATCCGCCTCGACTGACATGGAGGGGGCCGGACCGTACGCCGCCGCGCTGGTCAGGTTTCGGAAGAGCCCGGTGGGCCTCGTGGGCGCCGGGCTCGTGGCGGCGTTCGTCGCGGCGAGTCTCCTCGCGCCGCTCCTCTCGCCGTACGATCCCCTCGCCCCCGACTTCGTGGCCGTCCTCGCGCCGCCGTCGCTGGCGCATCCGTTCGGCACCGACGATCTCGGCCGCGACATCCTGAGTCGGGTCCTCTACGGCGGGCGGGTCTCCCTCCAGGCGGGGCTCCTCACGGTGGCGTTCGCCCTGGCGGCCGGCGTGCCGCTCGGGCTCGCGGCCGGCTTCTTCGGCGGCCGCGTCGACAACGTCATCATGCGGGGAGTCGAGGTCGTCCTCTCCTTCCCCACCCTCGTGCTCGCGCTCGGCATCACGGCCGTGCTCGGGCCGAAGCTGATCCACGCGCTCCTCGCGATCGGGATCGTCTTCGTGCCGCACTTCGCCAGGCTGATTCGCGGCCAGGTCCTGTCGGTGAAGGAGAACGACTACGTGAGCGCGGCGCGCGCGCTCGGCGCCTCGGACCGCCGCGTCATGGCGCTCCACGTCCTGCCGAACTGCCTCGCGCCGATCCTCGTGCAGTCGACCTTCTCGGTGGCGCTCGGCATCCTGATCGAGGCCGCGCTCTCGTTCCTCGGCCTCGGCACGCAGCCTCCCACGCCGAGCTGGGGGATCATGCTGTCGACCGGCCGCGCCTACCTCGAGCAGGCCCCCTGGCTCGGCCTCTTCCCGGGGCTGGCCGTCTTCGCGACCGTGCTCGGCCTCAACATGCTCGGCGACGGGATCCGCGACGCGCTCGACCCGAGGCTCTGACGGCGCCCGGCGCCGCTCGCGGGTCCCCGACTTCGCGGCGGCGTCGAGCGCCGTCGCCGCCGCCTCGTGCAGGGGGACCGAAAGGCCCGGGCGAGCCGTCTCCGGCGAGCTCTGCGTGCCCCGCGCTGCCGCGCCGGAGGACGTCGCGGCTACTCTTCACCTGCCGAACACGCGCGCCGTCAGCTGCGCCTCTGCAGTCAGCACCAGGTCGCCCGCGGACTTGCCCACCGCGATCCGGTGCGCTCCGCCGGCAACGCGCCACTGCTGCCGCTCGCCGTCGAAGCGCGCGAGCAGGCGCGGGTCGGCCGTCACGGTGACGGTCTTCGATTCGCCCGGCGCGACCTCCACACGCTCGAATCCGAGCAGTCGCATCCGCCGCTCGCCCGGCGCCTCGGTGAGGTAGACCTGCGGCACGTCGGCACCCTCTCGCGTGCCGGTGTTGGTGACGGTGAACGTGACGGTGACGGTCTCGCCGCCGCTGACCGTGAGGTCGCTGTAGTCGAAGGTCGTGTAGCTCAGCCCGTGGCCGAAGGCGTAGCTCGGCTTCGCGCCGCTCCGCGCGAGCCAGCGGTAGCCCACCTCGGCGCCTTCGTGGTAGCGGATCACGGTCGGCGTGTGGATCGGCGTGCCGAAGCCGGGCAGCTCGGGGTGCGGCGTCTGGCCGACGTCGGCGTAGAACGTGATCGGCAAGCGGCCGGACGGATTCACCTTGCCCGACAGCACCTCCGCGATGGCCCGCCCGCCCACGCTCCCGGAGTACCAGGCCTGCACGATGGCGGGCGCCCTGTCCTTCCACGGCATCTCCACCGCGTTGCCGGTCTCGAGCACGACGACGGTGCTCGGGTTGGCCGCGATCACGGCCTCGATGATCTGGCGCTGGCCCCATGGCAGGCTGAGGTCGGCATGGTCGTGGCCCTCCGATTCCCCCTTCCAGGCGAACACGACGACCACGTCGGCGCGCCGGGCGACCGCGGCGGCGTCGGCGGGCGACTCGCCCGGTTCCGTCAGGATCTCGGCGTTGGGGAACTGCTTGCGTAGTTCAGCCACAGGCGACGGCCCGGTGATGGCCAGGCGCCGCAGCGCCCCGAGGTAGTTCACGCCGCCGAGCGGGATGTTCAGGGCGAAGCCGCCGATCGGCTCGGTCAGGGTGGACCCGCCGCCGCCGCTCACCATGCCCAGGTGCGAGAAGGCGCCGATCACGGCGATGCGCTCGACGTCGGGCCGGATCGGCAGGATGCCGTCGTTCTTGAGCAGCACCGTGCCCTGGCGGGCCACCTCGACGGCCGAGGCGAGGTGCGCCCCGAGGTCGGGCTGCTCCTGCGGCCCGCTCCAGGTGTCCGCGCCCACCAGGTAGACGGCGTAGAGG
>DATCKS010000477.1:0-2300 GCA_036562265.1 Thermodesulfobacteriota bacterium
GTCTACCTCAAGGACATCTGGCCCTCCTCCGAGGAGATCGCCGAGGCGATCCGCACGGCCGTCACGCCGGAGATGTTCCGGAAGCAGTACGGCGCCGTGCTCGAGGGGGACCCGACCTGGCGGGAGATGAAGGTCCCGAGCGGCGACCTCTTCGCCTGGGACCCCAACTCCACGTACGTGAAGCGCGCGCCCTACTTCGACGGGATGGGACGCGAGCCGAAGCCGCTCACCGACATCCGCGACGCGCGCGTGCTCGTGTCGGTCGGCGACTCCATCACCACCGACCACATCTCGCCCGCGGGGGCGATCCAGCCCGACAGCCCGGCGGGACGCTACCTCATCGAGCACGGCGTCAAGCCGGCCGACTTCAACTCGTACGGCGCCCGCCGCGGTAACCACGAGGTCATGGTCCGCGGGACCTTCGCCAACGTCCGGGTGAAGAACCTGGTGGCGCCCGGCACCGAGGGCGGCGTGACCCGCCACTTCCCCGACGGGACCCTCATGTCGATCTACGACGCCGCCATGAAGTACCAGGCCGAGGGGGTGCCGCTCATCATCCTGGCCGGCAAGGAGTACGGGACCGGGTCGTCGCGCGACTGGGCGGCCAAGGGCCCGATGCTCCTCGGCGTCAAGGCGGTCATCGCCGAGAGCTTCGAGCGGATCCACCGGAGCAACCTGGTCGGCATGGGGATCCTGCCGCTCCAGTACCTGCCCGGCGAGAACCGCACGACGCTCGGCCTCACCGGCGAGGAGGTCTACACCATCGAGGGGATCGCCGACGACCTCAGGACCGGGAAGCGGATGACCGTGACGGCCCGTGCGGCGGACGGCAAGACGACGCGGTTCGAGACCATCTGCCGCATCGACACGCCGCAGGAGATCGACTACTACCGCCACGGCGGCATCCTGCAGTACGTCCTCAGGCAGCTCGCGGCGAACGGGAAGAAGTAGCGGCGCCTGTCCCGGCGCGGCGCCCACGCCCGGCGCCACGGCGCCCGGGGCTGAGGCCGGGACCTCGCCGTCGGTTGTTGCCGTCTTGGCGCGGGGTGCCTGCACGCGGCGCTCTGGCAGGGGCCTCCCGCCGCGCCACCCCCGGTCGGCGGGGGCCCCCGGCTCCGGGGCGGGCCTGCGGCCCGCCCCGTGAGCCGCCCCGCCTCCCGGGGGGCCCCCGGCGCGGCTCGCGGCCCTTTGGCCGACGAGCCGCTCTGCCCGGCCCTCGATCCTTCACCGTCGCTGAGCCGCGGAACCGATCCGCTTCGGCGCGTGGGGAAATGAGCCGGGCCGGTGAGGCTCGCACCGCCCCCCTCCGGCGCGCCGACCGCGCGAACCGGGTCGAGCCCGGCGTCCCCACCGCCAGCTCCACCGGGGATCGCCTCGTGGGCTCCGGCCGGAGCGTCGCGCCGAGGCTCCCGCCGCAGCGCGGATCCGACTACGCGGTCACGGCGCCGCCTCGATCCGGTTCTCGAGCACCCCCACGTGCTCCACCTCGATCCGCGTCACGTCGCCGACCTTGAGGAGGATCGGCGGGTTCTGGTACATGCCGGGCCCCGGAGGCGAGCCGGTGGTGAGGATGTCGCCCGGCTCGAGCGGCATGACCTGCGAGAGGAACGCGATGTACTGCGGGATCCGGTAGATCATCTCCGAGGTGTTCGACTCGCTCACCTTCTTGTCGTTGATGTAGAGCCGCACCGTGAGGTTGTGCGGGTCCGGCACCTCGTCGGGCGTGACGATCCAGGGCCCCATCGGGCAGAAGGTCTCGAAGTTCTTCGAGGTGATCAGCTCGCCGGTGGCCTGGACGTCGCGCGCCGTGACGTCGCTGACGATCGTGTACCCGGCCACGTAGTCGAGCCAGTCCGACTCCTTCACGTTGCGGGCGAGCTTGCCGATGACGACCGTGAACTCCCCCTCGAAGTCGAGCTTGGTGACCATCTTCGGGTAGTACACCGGCGCCCCGGGACCGGTGACCGACGTGTGGTACTTCGCGAAGATGCGCGGGTAGGGCGGCCTCGGGATGTGCTCGCCCGTCGAGCGGAGCTCGGAGATGTGCCGGTCGTAGTTGCGGCCCCCCATCATGATCTTCGGCGGCCGCGGCACCGGCGCGAGCAACTCGACCTCGGCGAGGGGCCGGCCGGCCTTCGCGTGGCCGCCGTCCCGGAAGCGCTCGACGGCCTCGCGGGCCTTCGCCATGGCCGGCTGGCCGGCGGCGAGGAAGGCCGCCATGTCGCCGGGCAGCGCTCCTTCGCCGAGCACCGCGTTGAGGTCGACGACGGTCGAGTCGACGACCGCCCCGATGCGTGTCC
>DATCKS010000484.1:0-5653 GCA_036562265.1 Thermodesulfobacteriota bacterium
CCGGTCACCCTCATGATCGCCCTCACGTTCGTCTACTCGACCCTGCTCGGAGGGCTTGCCGGCATGCTCGTGGCGCCGATCTACTTCGTGACGCACAAGATGGGGGCGGTCCTGGGCCTCAAGGCGTTCGCGGCGACCATCGCGGGGGGCTTCGGCGACGTGCGCGGGGCGATCGTCGGGGGCCTCGCGCTCGGCCTGATCGAGACGTTCGGCGCGGCCTACGTCTCGGTCGTCTACAAGGACGCCTTCGCGTTCCTGCTCCTCGTGGCCTTCCTCCTGGTGCGGCCGCAGGGGATCTTCGGCGAGAAGATCGCCGAGAAGGCGTAGAGAGGAGGACGCCCGTGCCGACACGCCGCGCCGGCTGGCTCGCCGCGCTCCTCGCCCTCGTCCTCGTCGTGGGGGTGCCGCTCGTCTTCACGTCGCGCTACGAGATCAACCTGGTGATCCTCGCGGCCGCCTGGAGCATCGCCGCGCTCGGGCTCACGGTGCTGCTCGGCTACACGGGGCAGATCTCGCTCGCGCAGGCCACCTTCTACGGCGTCGGCGCCTACGCGGTCGCCCTCGGCACGGCGCGCTGGGGCCTCGACTGGTGGACGGCGATGCCGGTCGGGCTCGCCGCCGCGGCGCTGGCCGGCGTCGTCCTCGGCATGACGACGCTCAAGGTGGGCGGCCACTACCTCGCGATGGTCACCATCTCGTTCCAGATCATCTTCAGCCTGGTCGCGGTCAACTGGGTCGGCCTCACCGGGGGGCCGGACGGGGTGAGCGGCATCCGCCGGCCGACCGGCCTGCCGCTCCGCTCGGCGCAGCAGTACGCCTGGTTCGCGCTGGCGGCGCTCTGGATCGTCGCCGTCGGCGTCTGGTACCTCAAGGACACCGCCCTGGGCCGCGCGATGCGGGCCGTCCGCGAGAACGAACTCGCCGCGGAGGCGCTCGGGGTCGACACCCTCCGGACGAAGGTCACCGCCTTCGCCCTCTCGGGGATCATCGCCGCCCTGGCCGGCGCCGTCTACGCCTCCGGTTTCCGCTACATCAGCCCGGACACCTTCAGCCTCGACCACTCGATCGAGTTCCTCGCCATGGCGCTGGCGGGCGGCTCCGACTCGGTTCCGGGCACCATCATCGGGGCGATCGCCCTCACGCTCCTGCCCGAGAAGCTGCGCGACACGGGGCTCGGGAGCGCCTACCTCGCCATCTACGGCGCGGTGATCATCCTGATCATCGTCTTCGTGCCGGAGGGCTTCTGGGGCCTCGTGCGGCTCGCGACGGGCCGGTTCGTTCGCCCGCGCCCTCTCCCGGCCGCAAGACGGCCCCTCGCCATCAGGCCGCGGGGGACGGACGGCGAGCCGATGCTCGTCGTCCAGGGGCTCGTCAAGCACTTCGGGGGCCTCAGGGCGGTCGACGGGGTCGACCTCACGGTGCGGCGCGGGGAGATCCACGCCCTCATCGGGCCCAACGGTTCGGGCAAGACGACCTGCATCAACCTCATCTCCGGCCTCTACGTTCCCACCGCGGGGACGATCACGTTCCTCGGCCGGCCGATCCAGGGGATGCGCCCCAACCGGATCGCGAGGCACGGGATGGCGCGCACCTTTCAGAACCTTCGCCTCTTCCGCGAGCTGACGGTCTGGGAGAACGTCCTCGTGGGTGCGCAGCGGTCGCGCGGCGGCGAGGCGGAGACGCGGGAGCGAGCGCTCGCGGCGATCGAGTTCGTGGGGATCGCCGATCGGGCCCACGAGCGCTGCCGGAACCTGCCGTACGGGACCCAGAAGCTCGTCGAGATCGCCCGCGCCGTGGCGAGCGAGCCCGAACTCCTCCTGCTCGACGAGCCGGCCGCCGGCCTCAACCAGACGGAGAAGCGCAACCTCGTGGCGCTCCTCGCGCGGCTCCACGCGCAGGGGCTCACGATGCTCCTCGTCGAGCACGACATGTCGCTCGTCTCGGAGCTGTCGAAGGCCATCACGGTCCTCAACTTCGGCAAGAAGATCTCCGAAGGGGACCCCGACCAGGTGCTCGCCGATCCGGTGGTCGTCGAGGCGTACCTCGGCAACCGGGATGCAGCCCTGGGCCTCGCCTCGCGCCATGCTTGAGCTGCGCGACGTCCAGGCCGGCTACGGGCCCGTCACCGCGCTCCGCGGCGTGAGCCTCGACGTGGGGCGGGGGGAGATCGTCGCCCTCCTCGGCGCGAACGGGGCCGGCAAGTCGACCACGCTCCGCGTCGTCTCGGGCCTCATCCACCCGTCGAGGGGCCGCATCGTCTTCGAGGGGCGGGACATCACGCGGGAGCGCCCCGAGACGATCGTCCGCCTCGGCATCGCCCACGTGCCCGAGGGGCGCCGGATCTTCCCGGGGCTCACCGTTCGCGAGAACCTGCGCCTCGGCGCTACCATCAGGTCGAATCGGGCGGAGATCGCCGAGGACACGGCGCGCATGTTCGCGCTCTTCCCCGATCTCGACCGGCTCAAGGACGCCCTCGGCTGGCAGCTCTCCGGGGGCCAGCAGCAGATGCTCGCCATCGCCCGCGGCCTCATGGCGAGGCCGAGGCTCCTCCTCATGGACGAGCCGTCACTCGGCCTGGCGCCCATCCTGGTGCAGTCGGTGTTCCGCACGGTGGCGGAGATCAACCGGACGCTCGGCACCACGGTGCTCCTGGTCGAGCAGAACGCGAGCATGGCGCTTCGCATCGCCTCGCGCGGGTACGTGCTCGAGACCGGCCGGATCGTGCTCGAGGGCACGGCCCGCGACCTCCTCGAGAACCCGGAGGTCCGCGAGGCGTACCTCGGCGGGCGGCGAGCCACGGCATGAGCGAGGAGAGCCCCATGGCGTTCACGGTGGTGGCGGGCGGCCTCGATCTGCCCCTTCCAGCGGTGCGGCGCGTCCGCCAGCGGTTCGACGTGAGGCGGGAGGTCCCGGTCAGGGAGGCGGTCGCGCGGGAGATGAAGGTCTTCGACGGCCGCATCCGCCCCGGCCAGACCGTGGCGGTCGGGGTCGGCAGCCGCGGCGTGGCCCGGATCGCCGAGATCACCCGCGCCGTCGTCGACGAACTCGAGGCGCGGGGCGCGAAGCCCTACATCGTGCCCGCCATGGGGAGTCACGGCGGCGCGACGCCCGAGGGGCAGATGGAGGTCCTGGCCGGCTACGGCGTGACCCCCGAGGCGATGGGGGTGCCGTTCCGCGCCGAGATGGACACCGTCCAGATCGGCGTCACGCCGGACGGCTTCCCGGTGCACCAGTCGAAGGCGGCGCTCGAGGCCGACTACCTCTTCCCCATCAACCGCGTCAAGGTCCACACCGACTTCCACGGGCCGATCGAGAGCGGGCTCTGCAAGATGCTCGTCATCGGCTACGGCAAGCACACCGGCGCCGCCCTGATCCACAAGCGGGGCTTCGACACCTTCCACGAGACCATCCCGGCCGCGGCGCGGCTCATCCTCGACACCGGAAAGGTGCTCGGCGGGATCGCCACGGTGGAGAACGCGCGGGACGAGGTGGCGCGCATCGAGGCGGTGCCGGCCGAGCGGATCCTCGCGCGCGAGCCGGAGCTGCTCCAGATGTCGCGGGACCTCATGGCGACGATCCCCTTCGACCGGATCGACGTGCTGGTGGTGGACTACCTCGGCAAGGACATCAGCGGCGCCGGCATGGACCCGAACGTCACCGGCCGGTACTCGGTCCGCCACATCCAGGACCCCCGCAACCCGAAGAAGCTCGTCGTCCTGCGCCTCACGGAGCGGACGCACGGCAACGCCTGCGGCCTCGGGATGGCCGACGTGACCACGCGGGCGGTGGTCGAGAACATCGACTACCAGAAGTACTGGACGAACATCATCACGAGCACGGAACTCGGGGGCGGCAAGACCCCCATCTGGATGATGAACGATCGCGACGCCATCGCGCTCGCGATCGCCACGGCGAACCGCGTCGAGCCGGCCACCGCCAGGCTCGTGCGCATCGAGAGCACGCTTCACCTCGAGGAGATGTGGGTGTCCGAGTCGCTCTGGCAGTCCGAGGGGCGGGGCCGCGCCGGCCTCGAGCCGCTGTCCGATCCGCAACCGATGGCCTTCACGGCGGAGGGGCACCTGGCCGACCTCCCGCTGCCGGCCTTCCGGCACGGGCTTGCCGCCTGGGCGGGGGTGCGATGATGCCGCAGACCCTCGTCACCGGCGCGTTCGGCTGCATCGGCGCCTGGGTCGTCCGCGGCCTGGTCGACGCCGGCGAGCGGCCGGTGCTGCTCGACTACGGGACCGATCCCTGGCGCGTCCGGATGGTGGCGGGCGACGAGCGTCTCGCGAAGGCGACGGTGCTCCAGGGCGACATCGCCGACGGGACGCGGATCGCCGACGTCGTCCGCGAGTACCGGATCACCCGCATCATCCACCTGGCCGCCTGGCAGGTGCCGCTCTGCCGGCAGGACCCGGTCGGCGGCGCCCGCGTGAACGTCATCGGCACCAACAACGTCTTCGAGGCGGCGAAGGCCAACCCGGGGCAGGTGGAGCGGGTGGTCTACGTCTCCTCGGCCGCGGTGTTCGGGCCGGCGTCGCTCTACGACGGCCCGGTCGGCGACGACGCCGCACGCCTGCCGGCCACGCACTACGGCGTCTACAAGGTGGCCAACGAGGACTGCGCGAAGGTCTACTGGGCGGAGAGCCGGATCCCCTCCATCGGCTTCCGGCCGCTCACGGTGTACGGGCCGGGGCGCGACTTCGGTCTCACCGCCGATCCGACCCTCGCGATCAAGGCGGCCGTTCTCGGGCGCCCCTTCCGGATCCGCTGGGGAGGCGCAAGCGACCTCATCTACGCCGCCGACGTGGCCGCCGCGCTGATCGCCGCGGCGAACGCCTCGCTCGACGGCGCCCGGGTGTACAACCTCCACGGCGAGTCGGTTGCCATTGCCGACATCCCCGGCCTCGTCGAGGCGGCGCTCCCGGAGGCGAAGGGGCTCATCACGTACGACCCGACGCCGATCCCGTTCCCGGCCGCCCTCTCCGACGAGGGCTACCAGCGGGACCTCGGGCCGAAGCCGCGGACGAGCTTCGCGGACGGCCTGCGGCGGACGATCGAGGAGTTCCAGGCGCTCCGGAAGGCGGGCCGCCTCGACGCGCGGGAGCTACCGGCCGCGTGAGACGCTGGCCCGCAGCACCCGCAGGCAGAGGCCGACGCCGATCCCGAAGACGCCGTTGATGAGCGGCGCGACGAGCATGCGCGCCCCGGCGGGCGGGCCGGCCGGCAGCCCCTTGATCGGCGCCACGACGAACCAGGCGACGAGCGGCGGCCCCACGGCGCCGAAGACGAGCGCGGCGAGCCAGTAGCCGCCGCCCCTCGGGAAGCGGCGCTCGACGAGCGCGAAGACGATTCCCCAGACGCCGCCCCAGAAGGCCGCGTTGATCACCGACGGCACGCCGAACGGCGGGACCGGCGAGAGCCGGTAGGGCGGCGACCCGATCACGCCGAGCACGTAGAGGATCCCGACCATCGCCTGGTGGAAGACCAGGACCGCGACGAACCCGGCGACGAAGCCCAGCACTGCCCGCTTGTCCATGGCCGCAAGCCTCCCCGGGTTCTGAGGATAGGTCGGGCCGCGGCGGATTGCTACGGGCGCGGTTGCCGCGGCTCCGGCGGGCAGAAGGCCGCGGGCGCCTGCGGCGGGTAGAGG
>DATCKS010000489.1:0-6933 GCA_036562265.1 Thermodesulfobacteriota bacterium
ACGCCGACCTGCTCTTCGTGCCGATGGAGCGGGGGGACATCCGGCACTCCCACGCCGTCATCGCCGAGATGGCCAACCCCGAGCGGGCGTTCGTCCTCAGGGGCGACTACGGGCCGCGGCAGATCCTGGGGCTCATGGAGCACCTCGACATGGCGGTGGGGATGCGGCTCCACTTCCTCATGTTCGCGGCGCTGGCGCGGATCCCCTTCGTGGCGCTCCCGTACGCCGGCAAGGTGGCCGGCTTCCTCCAGGACCTCGGCCTGCCGGCCCGCGTCCTCCAGGAGCAGCATGCGGGGCCGCTCCTCGCCCTGATCGATCGATCGTGGGACCATCGGGCCAGCCTGCGCGAGGCGCTCGACCAGAACATGCCCAGGCTCCAGGAGCGGGCGCGCGCGACGGCCAGAATCGTCGCCCAGTTCCTCCAGACCCAGGCGGACGAGGAGTCCGGAGCGGTCGCGCCCGCGACGGTGGGGTAGCGCGATGCCGCCGCTGCCGCCCCCGCGGGAGGCGCGGCGCATCGCCTTGCCGCCCCGTGACGCGCTCCTTGCGGCCGAGACCGACGTCCTCGTCGTCGGCGGCGGGCCGGCCGGGCTCGGCGCCGCGGTCGCCGCCTCGGAGGCGGGGGCCCGCGTCGTCCTGGCCGAGCGCTACGGCTTCCTCGGCGGCAACGCCACCGCCGCCCTCGTCATGCCGCTCACGTCGTTTCACGCGCACCGGTCGATCCGCCCCAAGGAGGGGAGCGTGAGCCTCCTCCCGACCGATCAGGGCCCCGGCGAGCCGGTCGTCTCGGGCGTGCTCCGGCGGCTCGTCGAGCGCCTGGCGGCCGCGGGCGGGGCCGATCGGCCGACCGAGGCGACCGGCTTCGCCGTCCCCTTCGATCCGGAGGTTTTCAAGCTGGTCGCCATGGACCTCGTCGACGAGGCGCGGGTGCAGGTGCTCCTGCACGCCTTCGCCATCGACGTGGTCGGCCCTCGCGGGCGTCCCGAGGGGGTCGTCTTCGCCACGAAGTCGGGGCCGGTGGTCGTCAAGGCCCGCGTCACGGTCGACTGCACCGGCGACGGCGACATCGCCGCCCTCGCGGGCGCCCCCTTCGAGGTCGGCCGCGACCTCGACGGCCTCGTGCAGCCGATGACGCTCTACTTCCGCATGGGCGAGTTCGAGCGGTCGGCGTTCGCCGCCTACGTGAAGGCGCACCCGGACGAGTGGCGAAGCGTCCACGGCCTGCGCGACCTGATCGATCGGGCGACGGCCGCCGGCGACCTCGACCTGCCGCGCGAGGACGTGCTCTTCTTCGCGACGCCGCATCCCCGGGAAGTCGCGGTGAACTGCACCCGCGTGACGGGGCTCTTCGGGACGAGCGTCTTCGACCTCACGCGGGCCGAGTGGGCGGCGCGCGGTCAGATGCGGCAGGTGCTGGCGTTCCTCAGGAAGTACGTGCCGGGCTTCGAGCGGGCCTACAACATCCAGAGCGGGGCGCAGATCGGCGTGCGCGAGAGCCGTCGCATCACCGGCGAGTACCGCCTCACCGCCGACGACATCCTCTCGGCGCGGAAGTTCGACGACGTCATCGCCCGCGGCGCCTACCCGGTCGACATCCACAACCCGGCGGGGCGCGGCACCCTTCTCAAGCGCGTGCCGGCCGGCGACGCGTACGACATCCCGCTGCGCTGCCTCCTGCCCCAGCGGGTCGACGGCCTGGTCGTCGCCGGCCGCTGCATCTCCGGGACGCACGAGGCGCACTCGTCCTACCGCGTGATGCCGATCTCCATGGCGACCGGGCAGGCGGCCGGGGTCACGGCGGCCCTGGCCGCGAAGGCGAACGTGCCCCCGCGCGACCTGCCGGCGCGGGTGGTTCAACGGGAACTGGCCAGACAGGGGGCCGACGTGAGAGGCGTCACGGGGGAGGAGAGCCCCCGGGGCGTGGCTCGCCCCGGGGGCCGGGGGTAACGGATCACCGGACGGCGGGTCTCGCCTCCGCGGTCCGGGTGGTGGTGTCGGCGCCCTTCTGGACCTCGGCGGTGGAGGCCTCGGCGGGCTTCGGCGCCGGCAGCGTCGTCGACGGCTGCACGGAGACCGTGGGCGTGGTCTCCTTGCTGGCGACCGTGTGCCCGTCGTAGCAATCGGCCGCGGCGCGCCCCGCGGCCGCCAGGGTCGAGGCAGCCGCCAGGGCCGCCGCGATGACGAGGATTCTCTGGGTCATCGGGACCTCCTCGGGTTGTGGAGCCGGCCGACTCAGGCCGACGCCTTATCGTATTGCTCCCGGTACTTCGCGTTCAGCGTCTCGATGCCGTCGATGTACTTGATAGTACTCCAGCAGGCCCGCGCTCGGCCACGCATTGCGTAGTAGAGCGTCTCCATGATCTCGTCCTCGGTGGCCCCGGCTTGCTTCGCACCTGCGAAGCGACCCGGCACTCAGGACGTGCAACCGGCAGCCGCCATGGCGGCCAGGGCCACGAGGGCCGTCGTCTTGGGGTCGAGCGCCCCTTCCCGGTAGTAAATGCCGGCGAACTCCTTTATCGCACCCATCACGTCACCTCCACGTGCGAGATCGGGTGCGGCCATTGTAGCCGGCGGCGCGCGTGACGAGCCGGGGCGTGCCGTCACGGTTTCGTGACGCGCTGCGGTGTGAAGCGCCGCACGGAGGCGCCGATTCCCCACGTGCGGCGCGGCGTTCGAGCGCCAGCGCGGCGGAGCGAGCGGTGGTACGGATGGTGCGACGCGGCCGGCCGTGCTCGTACCAAGACCCTCGCGCCCTCGTTCCGAACTCCGCACACGCCTCACGCAACTCACCCTGGCCGGCATGGCCGACGCGCCGTTCGGCGCCCTCACGGGGGGGACGTTCGCGACGCTGCTCGCACTCGCCCTCGGGGCGAGTCCGATGGTCGTCGGCCTCCTCGCGGCGCTCCCGTCGCTCGGCGCCCTGGCGCCGCTCGTCGCCGCGCCCTGGCTGCACCGCATGCCGGTGCGACGCACCGCACTCGTCGGCCTCGGCCTCGGCCGGGTCGCCTGGCTCGTGCCGCTGGCGCTCCTGGCGGCGCCGCCCGAGTGGCCGCGGCCATGGCTGTTCCTCGCGTCGGCCACGCTCGCGGCGTTCGCCAGCGCGGCCGGCGGCGTCGGCTGGCTCGCCTGGGTGAGCGACCTGGTCCCGGTGCGCCTCAGGGGCCGGTACTTCGGGCGCCGCGGGGTCGCCACCGGCGTCGCGGCCGTCGTCGCCGGCGCGGCCGCCGGACCGCTGCTCGACGGACGCGTGGCCGCGTACCTGCCGGGAGGCGAACGCGGAGGCTTCGCCGTCCTGCTCCTCGTCGCGATCGGCTTCGGCGTGGCCGGCGTGGCAGGCCTCGCGCGCGTCGAGGGGCCGGCCCCCGCGGCGCCGCCCGAGGCCCCCTGCCTTCGCGGGGCGATCCGGGAGATCGCGCGCGGCAACCTCGGGCGCTACGTCGCGTTCACGTTCGTCTGGCACCTCACGCTCAACGTGGGCGGTCCCTTCATCCCGGTCTTCCTCGTCGAGGACCTCGGCTACTCGCCGACGGCGGTGGCGCTCCTCGCGACCGTGACGACCGCCGCAACGCTGGCAACGGCGCAGGCCTGGGGTCGCGTGGCCGACGCCGGGGGGAACCTGCGGGTGATGCGGCTAACAGGCCTTGCCGCGGCCACGCTGCCGGCCTGGTGGATCGCCATCGGTCAGGCGCCCTTCGTCGGGCTCGCCGCGGCCGCGCACGTCGCCTCGGGGATCGCCTGGGGCGGCTTCAACCTGGCGGCCGGCAACCTGAGCCTCGCGCTGGCGCCGGCCGGCATGCGTGCGCTGGCGCTCGCGGTGCTCGGCGCGGCGACCGGCCTCGGCGCGGCGGCGGGGCCGGTCATCGGCGGCCTGCTCCTCGACCTGCTCGGCCGCCACCCGGAACTCTCGCTCGGCCTCGGGGCGTACGGCGCCGTCTTCGCGCTCTCGACCGTCGGTCGCACGGCGGCCTTCGCCCTCCTCTACACGGTGGAGGAGCCGGGCCGACACCGGGCCGGCGGCCGGCCCGGCCGCAGCGTCTGGCTCGCCAGACCGTCGCTCCCCCGCCGGAGGGCCTCGACGAGCCCGGCGGCCTAGCTCAGGGTTGCCTGGGCGGCCGGGGGCGCTCGGCGACCTCGTCGCGGTCCTTCGCCGCCTCCTCGGTCCGCTCGATCTCCCGCAGGGCCTCGGCCTTGAGTTCCCGTACCCGCCGTTCGGCGTGGCGGTCGGCCGTCTCGATGTCGCGGGCGGCCTGGTCCGCCGTCGTCTCGCCGCCTGGCGCCTGGGCATCGGGGCGCCGTTCGTCTTGCATGTCTCGATCCTCCGTGTGGGTCTTCCTCGCGAGAGGGGTGCGGAAGAGCCTTGACCGCAGCCGCTCCGGGGCATACGCTGCCGGCGCCGCCGGGGGATGGATGATCGCCGTCAGGGGGGGCGAGGGTGCGAGGAGCGGGGAGGGGCGAGCGCCACGTGACGGCGATCGATCTCGAGCGCGTCGTCTCGGATCGCGACCGTGCCGCGCGCCGCATCCGGCGCCGCGGTTCGCTCGACCGCCTCGCCGCCCGCGTCGTCTCGGGCCGTCCAGGCCTCATGTGGCGGCGGTAGACTGACCGCCCATGCGCCGCCTCCTGGTCGTCGCCTCGATCCTCCTGGTTCTCCTGGCGCTCGCCGTCGTCCTGGTCGCCCGGTCGACCTGGGTCGAGACGCGGCTCCGGCAGGCCGTCCTGGCGGCCGTCGAGGATGCCCTCGAGGCCGACGTGACCGTGGACGAGGCGCACATCCGCTTCCTGCCGCCGTCGGTCGAGCTGGTCGGCATCCGCGCCGCCTCCCGCGCGAGGCCCGACCTGCCGGCGGTGCTCGTCGCGCGGCGCCTCAGGGTCTCGCTCGACCCGGTCCTCCTGGTCGTGGGACGGGTCGACCTCGATCAGGTCCGCCTCGAGGAGCCGGAGGTCACGCTCGTCGTCGACGGCTCGGACGTCCTGAACCTCCCGGTCCCCCGGGCACGGCCCGACGACGAGCCGAGAGCGGGCGGGGGCCTTCAGGTCGTCGTCGGGACGGTTGCCGTCGACGGCGGTCGGGTGCGCCTCGAGTTCCCCCGGGAGGGTCCGCTCACCATCGACATCGCGCTCGAGCGTCTGGTTCTCAGGCCCGATCTGCCCGGCCGGGCCGCCGACTTCGGGCTCGTCGTGCGCGGCATGGAGCTGGTCCGCCGGAACTTCCGGCAGCCGCTCGAGCGGGCCGAGGCCGAGGGGCGCATCTCGTCGGCCGGAGTCGAGATCCGCCGCTTCCGCGGCGAGCTGCGCGGCCTGGTCGCGAACGTGCGGGGGGTGATCGGCCCCTTCCCGGACCCGGAGCTGAGCCTCACCGGCACGGTCGCCGGGCCGCTCGAGGCGGTGGCGCGGACGTACATCGATCCCTACACCTCGTCGCCGTTCCCGCTCGCCGGCCGGGCGCGCGCCACGTTCACCTCGGCGGGGCCGGCGAAGGACGCGGTCTTCGAGACCGACCTCACGGCCGACGCCGTCCGCCTCGCCTCGGTCTCGGCCGACCGCGTGACCCTCACGGCGCGGGTTTCCTACGACGATACGCGCATCACCCGCGGCGCCATCACCGTGTCGGGGGCGACGGTCGAGGTCACCGGACAGGTGACCTACGACGACCCGATCCCCTTCGACGCCCGGCTCGTCACCCGGGGGATCGCGGCGGCGGTCCTCGCCCGGGCGGTCGGCGCGCCGGCCCCCCCGGAGCCGTTCGGCTCCGCGGTGCTCGCCGGCGAGGTCGCGGCGAGCGGCGCGGCGGCCGAGGCGCGAGCCTCGGGCAACGGGCGGCCCGACGACGACACGACGTGGCGCGTCGGCGCGGACCTGTCGCTCGAGGCGGCGGAGCCGGCCGCCGCCGCCGGCACCGGCACCGCCGCGACCGCCGCGCGGACGCTCCTGCCCGTGCGCGTCACCGGCCGGGTCGACGTGGACGAGCGCGCGGTCCGCCTGAGCGGGCTCACCATGCGCGGCCTCGCGTCGTCCGGGACGGGCGGGGGCGCGGCCCTGCCCGACGTGACGCTCGATGGCGAGGTGGCGCTCGACGCGCCGCACACGCTCGCGCTCCGCGCCGCGGCCCGCGTCGCCGACCTCGGCGCCCTCGACCCCTTCCTCGGCGCGCGGGCGGCGGACTACCCGCTGGCCGGCGCGGCGAGCGTTCGCGGCACGATCACCGGGCCGCTCGCCTCCCCGGTGTTCGCCGGCGACCTGGCGGCGACGCAGCTCAGGGCGGGACGCTACGGGCCGGCCGACCTGTCCGGGCCTGTGACGCTGTCGGCCGAGCGCCTCGCGTCGACCGGCCTCGCCGTGCGCCTGGGCGCGACGCGCGCCTCGCTGAGCGGCCGGCTCGACCTCGCCGTGCCGGGCGGGGACGGGGCGGCAGCCGGCCCCGGACTGGCCGTCGACGTCGGCGCGGACCCCCTGGTCGTCGAGGAGGTGCTCGCCGCGGCCGGGCTCGACCTGCCGCTGGCCGGCCGGGGGAGCCTGACGGCGCGACTCGAGGGGCCGCCGGACGCCCTGTCGGGCCGGGCGCGGGTCGCCCTGCGGGCGGTGCGCGCCTACGGCCAGCCGCTCGACCGCCTCGAGGCGACGGTTTCGCTCGGTCCGGGCGGCGCCGTCGAGGTGCGCCGCGTGCTCGCCGTGCTGGGGACGGGGCGACTTGCCGCCCACGCCGCCCGGGGGGCGGACGGCGCCCTCTCGGGGAGCCTCACCCTCGAGCGGCTGCCGGTCGGCGCCATCGAGGCGGTTCGCGCGCGGGGGGTCCCCCTCACCGGGACGGTGGCGGCGCAGGCCACGCTCGCCGGGACCTGGAGCGCCCCGCGACTGACCGGCCGGGTGGGGCTCGCCGGCGCCGCGTACGAGGGGGTGCCGCTCGGCGACTCCGGCGTGGACGTCACGTTGAGC